>JAAHGR010000004.1 GCA_010672425.1 Symploca sp. SIO2E6 | reverse complement strand
TCTCCCAGGAGGGGAATTAGAAGCTCTCCCTCCTGCCTCCTCCTGCCTCCTGCCTCCTGCCTTCTGCCTCCTCCTGCCTCCTGCCTCCTGCCTTCTGCCTCCTCCTGCCTCCTGCCTCCTGCCTTCTGCCTCCTCCTGCCTCCTGCCTCCTCACAAACCCCTAAGAGACACAGGAACAGTTGTACTTTTGGGCAATCGCGCTAATTTAACTAAACTGCTATAAACCTGGCAGCTTGATTTCGCCGCAGTTCCATTCAACAAAGACAGTACATGATTGGTGTTAGAACCAGTACCTGACATATGGTTCCTGTATGCTGTCACACTCTGCAATAGACCATATGCTGTTCGGTACGCTGCCAAGGTTGTTGTGCCCAAATTTAGTCCCTTTTCCTCCATTTGGTCATCAAAATGACCTAAGAATAATTCCAGACAAGTCTGCACAACTTTCGGTTGCTTATTCAAAGGTTGTCCTACATATCCAAATTCCTTAATTAGGACTGCCAAGGCTTCTTCTGGAGACATGGGAAAATCAGCTAATGCCTCCATATCATCCGTATATTTGTTAAATGTTCGTTTGACATTATTCAAAGACTGTAAGATTTTCTCCTGATCTCCTATCTGGTTCTGAATATGACGTATTAAACTGTTGTTTTCTTTGACAGTAATCGTCATCCCATTGGAACAGATTTGGCGGCATGTCAGGAGATAGCTGCCAGCACCATAGCCATAGGTGTGGTGGTTAAAAAAGATGATCCTACTATTGAGCACCTCATCTGCTGAAAGGTGATAAATACCTCCTTGCTCTTTGGGAATTTTGGCTGAAATAAAAGCCATATTAGAGGCAATGTGAGAGCGACTATTAGGTTTTCTGCTAACAAATCCAGCCCAATCCGGATTTAATTCAACTTGCTCACAGAAAAGCCAAAAATCCTCAAGTAATTGATAATTCTGATAAGGTTTCCAACTATTACCAACAACCGTTAGCAGTTTTCCTGTATCAGACCTGAATGCCGCCAAGGTGTTAGAATGAGAGCTTTTCATCCTACCTGTTGGCGTCTCGTATTCAAAGGGAACAGTAGTTACTGACCAATTCAGTCCAGATTTCTCCAGAATTTCCTGTTGACTCATTCCTGGAGAAATTGCACTTCCTAAACCCCGAAATAATTTGGCTTCTTCCGTTAATTGCATTTTCTTACGATCCAATCTGCTAGAGCGTTTTCATTAAGGAGGCAGGAGGCAGGAGGCAGGAGGCAGAAGGCAGGAGGAGGTTGGGGGTTGGAGGAGGTTGGGGGTTGGAGGGGGAATCAAGACTTTAACTTTTGAATAGTAGAGACTAAAATTCCTTGCATCCTATCGACTTCTTCTAACACTGGTTCAAATAACTCAGGAGTAGCTAACTTTACCTCTTTCGCTATAATTAACTGCGTATCTAGTTCTCTAAGAGAGCCTAATGCTATGTGAAGAAACTGAATGTACTCATTTTGAGTTTTTCTTCCGTAACCCTCAGCAATATTAGATGGGACTGAGACAGAAGCCCTTCTAATCTGGCTTGTTAGTCCATATAATTCCGATTTAGGAAATTTTTCGGTTAATTGATAGCAGTTAACGGAAAGTTGAATTCCACGCTTCCAAATAAATTGGTTTCGATAACTCATAGATAGAAGTTTGAAGGCAGAAGTTTGAAGTCAAACGATTATATCATTAAGGCAGGAGGCAGGAGGAGGCAGGAGGCAGGAGGCAGGAGGCAGGAGGGAAGAAAGAAGGTTGCAAGGTATTCGGGAATTAAGCTGTTACGCATTTAAATTGTATATTTTGGATGGGGGAGACGCCCATCCCACAGAAACTGATGATTTCTGTTTATTCAATTTAGCTACGCAGCTAAAAACTGTTTATCCGAACTTGATATTATTTCCTCCTGCCTCCTTATTTCCTCCTTACTTCCTCCTTACTTCCTTCTTATTTCCTCCTACTCCCTACCTCCTTATTTACTCCTACCCCTTTATTTACTCCTGCCTCCTGCCCCTGCCTCCTGCCTCCTGCCCCCTGCCTCCTGCCTCCTGCCTCCTGCCTCCTATTTAAAGGGATTGTGAGTAGAAAGACTCTTAACAGCTAGAGCGATCGCAAATGTTTGAGCCTCATTAGCATCAACCAAAGAATCCATCGCATCTCCACCTGCCCTGGCAATCCACAAACCATCTTCTGCTTGCTCAATAGATAAGTCACAATCAAGGAGCCTTGTTTTATTATCTTCCCAAATTAAATCCAATGGGTTTTGATTGAACAAGTAATAGCTAACGTCATGATATACCTTCCCATAGGGAGAGAAAATATCACTAAAATGTCGATGGAGAGCTGGATCTTCTGAATAAAATAGAAACAAGGAATTGATGTGAGAAGCAGTACTACCAGCGCTGGGATTATCGGTTATTAGCAAGTCCCCAGGTACAAACTCTATCTTGCCATTCCAAGCACATATAGACATTTCGTGCTGATCAATAATATTCTGAGTCTTCTTATTGAATAAAACTCCAGAGTCACACAAATAAATCGATTTTTTCGTGTAACCTTCTACTATCTCCTTAGAAGCTCTTTGCATACACTTTGCCAAATCAGAGTAAAGAATATTGGCAAAAACCCTACCTTCCCAATGATTATGGGGTTCAAAAGAATAATAACTTATCCAGACTAGCAGTAGCTAGATAGAATAAACCAATATAAGGCAACAACACTCAATAGTGACGTACCTGAAGTCGCTACGGTTGAGACACTTCACACCAGAGTCAACCTCTGGTGGGGTGAGGAATCAACTTCAAGCCCTTTTTTCTTTCTTACTATGTTTCAAACTTCCACCAAAGAACAACATTCTCCGGAAACAGCCGCTGAACTGGATATTGAACTCCGCAAAGTCTTCAAGGTTTTTAACGGAGAGACTGCTGTGCGAGGTGTTGACATGAATATTCGCCGGGGAGAGTTCTTTAGCATTCTCGGTCCTTCTGGCTGCGGCAAAACCACAACCTTACGCTTAATGGCAGGGTTTGAGAGACCTTCAGCGGGAGAAGTATTGATTCAAGGGCAGTCAATGAATCAAGTGCCACCCCATCGCCGACCAGTGAATACAGTATTTCAGAGCTATGCTCTATTTAATCACTTGAGTGTAGCAGAGAACATTGCCTTCGGTCTCAAACTGAAAAAACTCAAGGCGGCGGAAATAGAGGAACGGGTCAAACAAGCTCTCAAACAGGTGAAATTAGAAGGATTAGCCAATCGATATCCTCATCAACTGTCTGGAGGACAACAGCAACGGGTGGCTCTAGCCAGGGCATTGGTGAACCGACCAGCAGTAGTCTTGTTGGATGAACCCCTCGGTGCTTTAGATTTCAAACTCCGCAAAGAAATGCAGATAGAGTTGTCTAATCTACATCAAGACTTGGGGTTAACCTTTGTTATGGTCACCCATGACCAAGAAGAAGCCCTCAGTCTTTCTGACCGCATCGCCGTGATGCGTACAGGTAAAATCGAACAAATAGGTACTCCTAACGAAATCTACGAATTTCCCCGGACATCGTTTGTCGCAGATTTTATTGGAGAAGCCAATTTATTGGAGGGTCGCATAGAACTAATTGAGGCTGCTCAAATTCAAGTTGTAACTAAGACTGGTATAAAGATTAGGGTCGAATCCCAACTTCCCAAAGAAAATCTGAGTAATTCTCAGGAGGTTGTAGTCAGTGTACGTCCAGAAAAAATTCGCCTCAGTCTTTCTCCCCCCCAATCAACAGACAATTGCTTTGAGGGCCGTCTCAAGAACGTGATGTATTTGGGCACTCGTGTACATTATGTAGTGGAGCTACTCAGTGGTGATCGCTTAACTGTCATGCTCCAAAATACTCCCAGTAAACTGCCAGACTCCCACACTCCCATTTTCGCTCGCTGGGCGGCTACGGATTGTTTAGTTTTGGAGGAGTGAAGATGACGCGGGGACGCGGGGACGCGGGGACGCGGGGATGGGGAGATGGGGAGGACAAGGAGGACAAGGAGGACAAGGAGGACAAGGAAGAAATTCCCAATTCCCAATTCCCAATTCCCAATTCCCAATTCCCAATTCCCAATTCCCAATTCCCAATTCCCAAACAACCAAACAACCAAACAACCAAACAACCAACAACCAACAACCAACAACCAACAACAAACGACAATTCCCAATGTCCAAATATCCAAAACACCGCACTAGACGTAAGTTTCTGCAATTGGCTGCCTCGGCTACTCTTAGTAGTGTGGCAGTATCTGGGTGTGGCTGGACTCTGGCTAATGTCAAACCCACAACTGGTGGCCAAGGTTCAGAAGATGAGTTGTATATCTATACCTGGTCCGGTTATACGGATCAGGAGTTGCTAGACCGTTTTACCAAAAAAACTGGTATCAAGGCTGTAGCAGATGTTTTTGATTCCAATGAAGCGATGCTGGCTCGACTGCAAGCTGGGGGGGGTAGTGCTTACAGCATTATCTACCCTTCTGATTATATGGTGCAGAAGATGGTGGAGTTGGATTTGTTGACTCAACTAGACTTCTCTGGCATTACTAGTCTGGAGTGGTTGTTTCCCCAGTTTCTGAATCCTGAGTATGACCCTGGCAATTTGCACAGTATACCTGCTAGCTGGGGAACTACTGGCTTAATTTACAACCAAAAACAATTACAACCACCGCCAGATGACTGGGAATACCTTTGGAATTACCAAGAAAAATTAGCCAAGCGAGTGACATTACTCAATGATGTTCGGGAAGTTATGGGAGCAACATTGAAAATGTTGGGTTACTCCTACAATACGAAGAATACTGAGCAGATTCAACAGGCATATGAACAACTGGTGAAGTTAAAGCCCAGTATTGCTTCCTTTACTTCCGATGCTTGGCGACCACAAATTTTGAGTGGGGATTTAAAGGTGGCTATGTGTTATTCTTCTGATGCTAATGAAATCATTGAAGAAAACCCTGATTTGCAGTATGTGCTACCTCAAAGTGGTTCTTCTGTGTGGATGGATACCTTGGTAATTCCTAAAACTGCTCCTAATCCTAAGGGGGCTTATGCTTGGATTAACTTTATGTTGGAACCAGATGTTGCTGCTCAAATTTGTGAGAGATTGAGTTTTGCTACACCGAATAAAGAAGCATTCAAGCTGTTACCCTCGAAAATTAAAGATAATCAGAGCCTGTTTCCCTCAGAATCAGCTTTGGAGAGTTGTGAGGGTCTGTCTCCTGTCGGTAATAAAGTGGAAGAAGTTTATGACCGCTACTGGACTAGACTGACGAGTAGTTAGGGCTTGTTAAATAAGTAATGAGTGATGAGTGATGAGTAATGAGTAATGAGTAATGAGTAATGAGTGATGAGTAATGAGTAATGAGTAATGAGTGATGAGTAACAAGTCCAGAGTTCATTAGGGATGTCCCAGTGAAAGTACAATGTAGTCGGACAAAAGTTTTGGTATTTGTATGAATTTTTGTAAACATACCAGAAACTATTATGGCATAACAATTAGTGTTGTCTTGACATTTTTTAACACAAAACTGTTTATTTGTGGCCAGTAATCATAAAACTTTCCTACTCAAAGATAACTTTGCTAAACCCGCCCCGGCGATTAGTGACATCACTGGTTTATTATAGAATCAAAATAGCGATCGCAAGCTAACCTAAAATTTAACAATTTCACGATACTTTACAAAAAGGTAGTAATAAGGCTCCAAGGCAGAAGGCTCCAAGGGAAGGAAGAAGGTTGCAAGGTATTCGGGAATTATAACTGTTTATCCTTTCCTTGATATAACACCTAACACCTAACACCTAACACCTAACACTTAACACCTGCTTGAGGTTCTGGTAAATTAAATAAGTCTTTTTTCGTGAAAGTCAAAGCATTATCTTCGCAGTCAATCACAATTGTGTCCCCTTCCATAAAGGTATTTTCCAAGATTTTGGTCGCGATCGCGTTTTCTAGTTCTCGCTGAATAGCTCGTTTGAGGGGACGAGCGCCGTATACTGGATCGTAGCCGACATCGGCTAGGTAGTCCTGAGCTTGGGCTGACATTTCTAGGGAGATCTTTTGCTCGGCTAACAGGCGCTCCACTCGCTTGAGTTGAATAACGACAATTTCTCGCAGTTCTTTACGGGTCAGGGTGTGGAAGATCATGATATCATCCACCCGGTTGAGAAATTCGGGACGGAAATGCGATCGCAAAGCATTGGTTACCAGTTTTTGCATTTCTTCGTACTGAGTGTCATCTCCTGCCACACTGAGAATATGCTCACTGCCAATATTACTGGTCATGACAATGATGGTATTACGAAAATCTATGGTTCTTCCCTGGGAGTCGGTAATGCGCCCATCGTCAAGTACTTGTAATAAAATGTTAAATACATCCCGGTGAGCCTTTTCTACTTCATCCAGCAATACCACCGAGTAGGGGTGCCTGCGAATCGCCTCTGAGAGTTGCCCCCCTTCTTCGTAACCGATGTATCCTGGGGGGGCTCCCACTAGTCGGGATACCGCATGTTTTTCCATGTACTCCGACATATCAATTCTGACGAGGGCATCATCACTATCAAACAGAAACTGAGCCAAGGCTCTCGCTAGTTCCGTTTTACCAACACCACTAGGTCCCATAAACAGGAAGGAACCAATGGGACGCCCTGGATCTTTCATCCCTGCTCGAGCGCGACGAATCGCTGCTGCTACAGCTGCTACAGCATCCCCTTGCCCAATCACCCGTTGATGTAAATGCCCTTCTAGTTGCAACAGCTTTTGACGCTCTGACTCCAGCAGTCGTTTCACCGGAATCCCGGTCCACTTAGCCACAATTTCAGCAATATCCGCTTCCGTAACTTGTTCCCGCAACAGAGCCGTACCTAGAGATTGGAGTTCTAGCATCATGCTCTCTTTGGCATCCCGGTCATGTTGTAGGGCTTCCAGCTTACCGTACTTCAACTGTGCTGCTTTATTCAGGTCATAATCCCGTTCCGCTTGCTCGATTTGTAGCCGTAATTGTTCTTCTTCTTCTTTGAGGGCACTGATATCTTGCAACAGCTGCTTTTCTGACTGCCATTGCCCACTGAGTTTTTGCTGCTTGTCCCTTAAAATAGTAATTTCATGCTCGATACGGTCTAACCGGTCTTGGGAAGCCCCGTAGGCTCCGGTGACACCAGTACGCTTGTCCTCCGCTTCCAGGGAAAGCTTTTCCATCTCCAGCTGCATTAACCGGCGGTCCGTTGCTTCTAATTCTACTGGTTTGGAGGTAATCTCCATTTTAATTTTGGCTGCTGCTTCATCTACTAAGTCGATCGCTTTATCCGGCAAAAAGCGATCGTTAATATAGCGGTGGGAGAGGGTAGCTGCTGCCACTAGAGCCGAGTCAGTAATATTGACTCCGTGATGGACTTCGTAACGTTCCTTGAGACCCCGTAGAATCGAAATGGTATCTTCTACCGTCGGCTGCTGGACATAGACTTGTTGAAAACGGCGCTCTAGGGCAGCATCTTTTTCAATATGCTTGCGATACTCATCCAAAGTGCTTGCCCCAATACACCGTAATTCTCCCCGCGCCAACATGGGTTTGAGTAAATTACCGGCATCCATTGCCCCTTGTTGGGTAGCCCCAGCCCCAACCACCGTGTGCAATTCATCAATAAATAGTACAATCTGACCATCAGAGTGAGTTACTTCCCGTAATACGGCTCGGAGTCGGTCTTCAAATTCCCCCCGATATTTAGCCCCAGCAATCAAGCTACCCATATCCAAGGAAATCAGTTGCCGGTTTTTCAAAGATTCGGGAACATCCCCATTAATAATACGCTGGGCAAGAGCCTCCGTGATCGCGGTTTTTCCGACTCCAGGTTCACCAATGAGAACCGGATTATTTTTCGAGCGGCGAGAGAGTACCTGCACCACCCGGCGAATTTCTTCATCTCTGCCAATTACCGGATCAAGCTTCCCCGCTTTCGCCTCCTCGGTTAAATCCCGTCCATACTTCTCCAAAGCTTCGTAACGGGACTCTGGATTTTGATCAGTGACTTTTTGGGAACCTCGGACAGCAAGAATCACTGCTTCCAGCTTTTGGCTATCCAAATTATAGGTTTTAAGCAAACGCCTTCCCACCCGCTCATCCGCTGCAATACCCAGCAGCAAATGCTCCACCGCAATATACTCATCCCCCAGATTAGCTCTGGCGGCTTCCGCATTATCCAGCATAATATCCAAACCCCGACCTAGGTAAAGCTGATCGACGTTGATTACCTTAGGTTGGCGATTGGCAAAGGTTTCCAGTTGCTGCTGAAATCGATCTATATCAACACTCACACGTAATAGAATACGATTAGCGAGCTCCTGCTGCTCCAACAGAGCGATGGCAATATGCTCTACCTCTAACTGTTGATTTTTGCAGCGACGGGCAACATCTTGAGATTTAACGATCGCTTCCCAGGCTTTATCAGTAAATTTGCTAGAGTCAGTCGGCTGCATTGGCGTTTAACGAATCAAGAATTGTATAGTACCTCGGTTGTTTGAAGTATAGCAATCCATTGTTTGTTATTTGTCGTTTGTTATTTGTTGTTTGTCATTGGTCATTGGTCAAGGGAACAGAAACACTCCTACTTTCGTAACCTGGCGGTCAAATTTTTTCATTCTCCGGTTCCCCTCCTGGGAGGGGTTAGGGGTGGGTTCATTCTCCGGTTCCCCTCCTGGGAGNGGTTAGGGGTGGGTTCATTCTCCGGTTCCCCTCCTGGGAGGGGTTAGGGGTGGGTTCTTTTGCCTTCAATTAGAATAAATGAAGTACTCAAGAGTAATTTGTGTCAATTAGGAACCTGCAAAAGCTAATTATGATTGCCTCACCACAACAGTCTGATAGCAGCAGCGCCCAAGATGCTGCTGCCTCACCAGAGTTATACCAAGGACAATTCGGTGAATTTACCATTACTCAGAGCGATCGCACTGGGGTCATTGTCTATCGTACCAGCCTCCTAGTCGCAGCTTTGAGTTTTGCGATCGCTAGTTGGCTGGTTTTATCTGAGGGTAGTAATCCCGTTGCCATTAGGTTACTCACACCTCTTTATACAATATTCTGCCTCGCCCTGGGGGTTAGTTTAGCTACAATCCACATTTATCTAGTTCCCCTACATCGACTACTGCAAGTCTTTTGGGGAATCGGTGGCATAGCAGCAATAGTGTTGGCTTTCTATGGTAGCGAACCTCTGGCTCTTTCTGTTTACCATCAACCGATCATGATTCTGGGTATTGGTTTTACCTTTGCGGCATTAACAGGGATTTATTTCAAAGAAGCTTTTTGCTTCAACCGCTTTGAAACCAAATTGCTGACACCATTAGTACCAATCCTATTACTCGGACACCTTACTGGTATCTTGTCGATAGTTTGGGAACAAACGATGTTAGGTATGTGGTCGTTGTTATTTACAGTGTTTGCTCTGCGTAAGCTAGTGCAAGCTATTCCAGACGACATTGGTGATAAGTCAGTTTTTACTTACTTGAAAGAACAACGAGCAATTCATGTTAGGAAAGCTTAGGGTGTGTTTTCATGGGTAATAGGTGTTAGGTAATTTACTACTTGCGGTGCAAGTTTTTGTATTTGCGGATTCAAAAAACTTGCACCTTCACAGGGTAATCATTAATAAACTCTTTACTTATTACTTATTACTTATTACTTATTACTTATCGGGGGGTGCTATTTTCACCAAAATTTTGAGGTAATTATTATGGGGGATCTAGGATTTGCGGCTTATCTACTAGTAGGACTATGCCAAATACTCCTGTCTGCTCAACTGCTATCAGGACTAGCAGGAGTACAGCCTAGTCTTGCTTTTTCTGCAACACCTTCTGAGTGGCCATTAGATACCTTTGATCTGTTTAAACCAACAATTGGGGAGTTGATTCAAGGTCAATGTCAAGAGGTTCCCTCCGGTATCGGTATTCCAGCATTTCAACCAGGAATTTTCAAGGCAGATGTCCTGCGGATGCTGGGCACACCCAATAGAACTACCAGAGGTTATTGGCCCAATACTCTTGCTGTATCTTATGAGTTAATTCCGGAGCAGGTAAGCTTAGGTTTTTTATTTGATAAAAACTCTCAACGGATTCGCCAAACTGAAGCATCTTTTAATAAAAATGTTGACACTCAAGTTGTCTTACTGACCTTAAATGGGATGTTAGGCTGCCAAATTAATGAGCAAATTGAGCAAGGTTTACAACAAGTTTGGCAGGGGGAGTCTTGGCACTACCATTTTAAGTTGGATACTCTCAAAGGTGTGATTCAATGGGAAGGAGGCGATCGCCTTTACATTGGTATTTGGGAGGCAGATTTACATTAATATTGGGGAATTGGGAATGGGGAATTGGGAATTTGGTTCATAATTGGTATATCCCAAGCCGCGTAGCTTCAACATATACTGCCGCCAAAAGTCTAACATTTTTCCTCTATCCAGGGTTTGTTGGATTTCGATATCTTCGTAGGGGCGGGTTTAGCGTAACCCTTATCGCATTTAACGATAACTTTTGGACAAAACCCGCCCTCGCGATAACCTAGCGGTTGGTTACATTAATCCGAAGAAAGTAGGTTGGGTGGAGCTTTCGCGAAACCCAACAGTATAATGTTAACTACAGTACTAATCGCTTACGATAAAAACTTATCCGCGTCCGGTGCGTCAGCCTTAACCTAATTCTACATTCCAGATTGGTCTATCTTGGACAACCAACTCAACAAATCTTCCCAAGTATTTAACTCAAAAATAGTATCTGCTAACCCTTCCAAATTTGACAAAGACAAACCTTCAACCAAGCTGTTTATTTCCTGTGTCATTTCTGGAAATCGCTTTTTCAGCAGACCGATGACCAAAACTCTTGCTTGAGTAACACTACCTTCTTGGTGACCTTTTTGGCGACCTTTTTGGTAACCTTTTTGGTAACCCTTTTGGTGACCTTTTTGGTGACCTTTTTGATAGCCTTTTTGGATACCTTCAGCCTCTACTTCCTGATAAAACCTAGTTTGTTTCCATTCCGTAAGTCCAAACATTGCTTCTAGTTCCCTCCAAGGACGATCAGGAAATTTATACACCAAAGCTTGCTCTATCAATTCTATCATATTTCTCTGCTGGGCTATTGGTAGAGCTCGCGCACATCTTTCGAGTTGTCTGATTCGGTTTTGGACATTTCTTTTTGGTTCTATTACCAGCCGTACTAGTCCCAACCCGATGGAGTCTTTAGTGTCTGGTATGTCTTCGAGGTAAAACGTTTTTAAGTTTCCTGTTTGGACTTCTCCTTTGTAACACTGGGGAACTCCCGGATCTAAGCTGCGCTTGGCCCAAAATACCACTGCTTTCCAACCATATTGCCAACTATTTTGCCCCAAATAGACAACGGCTTCTTGTATCAGTCGGTAGTACAAGTGTTCATCTGGTTGAAACTGGACTTCCACGAAATAAATTGGGTCACCGTCCCTTTTGGGAAGGAATACCCCATCAGTACGTTTGGCGAGTTCCTTGAGTTCGATAGATTTGAAGGTATAGTTTTCTACAAGTGTGATGTCGTCTCCGAGGAGTTCAAACAAAGCACCAGGGAGGGTTTGGAATACCTTGTAAAATAGGCTGTCAGTGCGCATTCGATAATGAAGATATGTGGCACTGGCATCTTACCAGTGCATTTTTTATCTATTAGTTGCAATTAGGATTATTATTTGCTACTATTACTAATGATAGAATAGGTGTAAACATATAAACTATCAGAGGGCAGATCTACTTTTCCTAGAAACCCGATTTCTGGACTGACGCTACAGTAAAATGCTGATGTGGGGTTTTGCTTTTGGTGATGTAGGAAAGATGTTGGTCAAAGATTGGACAACGCTTAACCCAACCTACACGGAGAATTTAGAATGCCTCTGTTGTCTGCTAGTAGCCTCAAGCATATATTGTGATTAGCAAACTACCCCTGAAAATCTTCCTTAGTATCCTTCTACCTGGGATATTCCCTTATGCCCTCGCTGCACAAACAACAGAGGCGGAAACTGCTCCTCCTCAAGCAACGGGTTCTGCGGCTGACTTGAAAATTACTCCTCGTGCAGGAGTTGGTTATAATAGTTCTGCTGCTGGTCATGATGGTTTTGGTCGTTTTGAGGGTTTTGTTCCCCTAGTGCAAAATCCTGGTAAGGACTTGCTTTTCCTCGAAGGGCGCTTATTGTTAGATAATGGTGCTCACTTGGGAGGAAATATCCTGTTGGGATATCGTGCCTTTAACCCAGAGTTGAACCGGTCTTTTGGTGGTTATGTGGGTTACGATAACCGGGATACGGGGAATCGTACTTTCCACCAGATTGGGTTGGGATTGGAAAGCTTGGGGGAAATTTGGGACTTGCGTCTCAATGGTTACCTTCCTGTGGGAGATACTCGTCAGGTAGTAGCTAGTAGTATATTTGATACGGGTTTTCAACTAGCAGGTTCTCCGATTTTCCAAGGCAATTCCTTATTATTGCCAGCCGAAAGAATCTTTCGCAGCACTACTATCCAGGAAGCGGCGATGAGTGGATTGGATTTTGAGCTGGGAGCAAAAATTGCTGAGTTTGCTAATGGAGGAGAAGTGCGAGGTTATGGGGGAGTTTACTATTACGACGCTTCCGGTTCTCCGAGTACTGTGGGAGGAAAGCTGAGGGTAGAAGTACATCCTACCGATTACCTCAATCTGGGTTTAGGAGTACAGCACGATGAACTATTTGGTACGAATATCCTGTTGACTGTAGGGGGTAATTTTCCCGGTACTCGTCCCTCTGGTTATCGTCAACAACAGGATGAACCAGAATCAGTATGGGCTAGGATGGGAGAATCGGTATCTCGTAGAGCTTCTATTATAGTAGACCAGCAGGTAGAGTCAGTCTCCTTTACTGAACAAGCTAATCTGGTAGCAACCAATCCTGCTACAGGACAACCTTGGGTATTTGTTCATGTAGCAGAGGGAAGCAATAGTGATGGTACGTTTGAAAATCCCTTTGCTACGATAGGAGAGGGACTAGGGGTTGCTCAGTCTGATGGTAACTATATAGTATATGTGCGATCGGGAGCCGCTTCGGGAGATACTAGTCCGATTACCATTCCTACCTTAGTACAACTATTGTCAGCGGGAGTTGAGCAACAGGTTAATACCCAGGAGTTTGGCTTAGTAACACTACCGTTTTCTAATAGTGGACAACTGCTCAATTTTACCGGTACGATCACACTGGTAGATCAGTCGGTGCTGTCAGGATTTAATCTTACCAGTAATAATGGCCCTGGTTTGGTTATTAGGGATATCGGCGATATCACGATTCGGGATATCAGTATTACTAGTTCCTCCCAAGCGGCTCTGTTATTGGAAAATACGACAGGAACGATTAGGATCATTAACAGTACTCTCACAGGGGATGGCGTACCAGCGTTAGTCGGAACTAATATTAATAACCTTACCGTTACTGGTGGTAATCTCATCAGTACCAATTCGGTAACTAATGGTATAACCTTGGAGCGGGTTACTGGTACGGTGGATCTTAGTAATATCACTATTACCAATCCCCAGGCTAATGGCATTGCAGCTACTAATGTTACCGGTAGTCTGAATTTAGCTAATGGTCAGATTAGCGGTTCTGGGGCTGAGGGTATCTTACTGGAAAATAGTACTGGCGCGATCGCGATTTCTAATTTCCAGATTAACGATACTGGTGGCTCCGGTATTACTGCCAGGAATCTCAACAATGTCACCATTGGAGATAGTAATGTTGTCAGTGCCGCTGAAGCTGCTCTGTTACTGGAAAATACGACAGGAACCGTTACTCTCACTAATACTAATCTAACAGGGAATGGTGTGCCAGCGTTAGTGGGAACTAAGATTAATAACCTTACTTTCACTGACGGTAGCTTAACCAGTACCAATTCGGTAAGCAATGGTATAATCTTGGATAGGATTACTGGTACAGTGGATCTAAGTGAGATCACTATTACCAATCCCCAGGCTAATGGTATTGCCGCTACTAATGTTACCGGTAGTCTGAATTTAGCTAATGGTCAGATTAGTAATTCTGTAGCTAAGGGTATCTTACTGGAAAATAGTAGTGGAGCGATCTCTATTTCTGGGTTGGAGATTATCGATGCTGGCGATAGCGGTATTGCTGGCATCAATCTGGCTAATGTTACCCTAACCAATAAC
This sequence comes from Symploca sp. SIO2E6, assembly GCA_010672425.1. Taxonomy (GTDB): domain Bacteria; phylum Cyanobacteriota; class Cyanobacteriia; order Cyanobacteriales; family Coleofasciculaceae; genus Caldora. Next base: position 14,108 of record JAAHGR010000004.1, on the reverse strand, counting down.
CAGATTACTCAGGCACAAAATCGCGGTATTATCCTAAAACAAGTTAACGGCACTGTCGAGATTGCCAACAATATTATTACCAATACTGTTGGTGTGCTACCGGCAACTCCCACTGCTGCCAATCCCCCTACGGGACAGGGAATTGCCCTGTTTGATGTCACTGGTACTATTGGCATTACCAATAACCAAATTACTGGTACTACCGGTTTTCCTGGGAATATTGATACTGCTAATCCCGATAATAGTTACCTAGCCAGTGGACAGGGTATTGCCTTGCTTAACAATACCGCAGGAGAAGTTGACCTAAATATTGCCGATAATACGATTATAGGGAATGCCAATCAAGGTATTTCCTTAGCTAACTTATTAGGAGCGATCGCGATTACCAACAACAATATTGCCAATACCAGTGGTACTAGCGGTAATGTGGATAACGCTAATCCCGATAATAGCGAACTATTTACCGGAGAGGGTATTGCTTTCCATAACGAAACCGTACAAAACGTCAACCTAACTATTGCCGATAATACTCTAAGTAATAATACCAGTCGGGGCATTGCCTTGGCAAATTTACTCGGTCAAGTTACCATTGACAATAACCAGATTACCGATACCCAGGGAGCAATTCCCTTTAATGGAACTTCCACTACTTTTCCCACGGGACAAGGGATTGTGTTTACCAATGATACAGGGGAAGTTAATCTAATGATCGCCCATAACCAGCTACTGCGCAATCTCAATCAGGGTATTTTGCTCACAGGTATTAACGGTACAGTGGGGATTAATAACAACATGATTACCGATACTAGTGGCAATTTAGCTGTGCTCAACCAAAATGATCTGGCGGCGATCGATTTTGCTGCTCTCACTAGTATTACTAAGATTAATGATTTTAGCAATCAAGCAGCTCTAGATACCATGGCAGCAGTCATCGCCTCAGATTTACCCACGGGACAAGGGATTGTAGTTGCCAATGCACCCAATACCCTCAACCTTACCATTAATAGTAATCAGATACAAGACAATCACTCTCAAGGTATTGCCCTAGACAATCTTCCGGATGATACAGTAACCATCACTGGCAACACAATTACTGGTACTTCCGGTGATTTTATGGTGGGAACATTTCCCACGGGACAAGGAATCCTCGCTACCCACGATACGGGGAATCTTAACCTTACCATTTCCGGGAGTAATCAAGTTAGTGATAACTTTGAAGACGGCATTGCCGTTGTAGTGGGAGATCCAACTAGCACAGTTACCGGTGCTACAGCAACTATTACTATTGACGGGAATACAGTAGCCAATAATGGGATTAATACCACCGATTCTACATCTAATGATATTCGCGGTGATGGCATCAGAATCTTTTTAGAAGGAGATGCTGTAGTTAATAGCCTAAATGTTAGTAATAATACGATTACCAGCAATCGCGATGACGGCATTCAAATCAGCCAGGGAGACTTAACCAGAGCCTTTACTCTTAACAATGATGGCGGTACATCCCAACTAAACAATGGGACTATCAGCGCTAACACGATCCAGAATAATACTCAGCAAGGTCTTAATGTTAGAGCATTTGGTGGAAGTGGGAATTTAACCATTGCCAATAACCTCAATATCAGCCAAAATGGTGGAGAAGGAATCTTCATCAATACTAGTGGTACATTGGGTAGTAATGCCGACATTAAGGTTGATATCCTATCTAATATCCTAACCAACAATGATACTCCCGGTTTCAGCGGAACTGCAACCTTAGGCAGTCGTCTTTGTGTAAACTTGAATAGTAATAATAGCAATACAGATTATGAACTAACCAATACTGGAAGCACATTGGAGGTAGAAAGTTTGGGGGATGTAAATAATAATAATACTGGTACCGTTACGACGACAGGTGCAATAAATGCGCAAAATTGTCTCTGACATGCCAAGATCCCCGACTTCTTAAAGAAGTCGGGGATCTGAACAGCAAGCGATCTCATAATTTAAGTCAACCTTTAAGAGACAGCTTAGCATTAAAGAAGCGATCGTCACCAATCCATTCCCAATTCCCAATTCTCCATTCTTACTACTCCCGTGGAACAGGCTTCTAGCCTGTTTTACACCTCCAGGGTTATTATTACTTTTAGCGAGCAAGATGCTCGCACTACAATCTTGGGACATTGATTTAATTCTTTAATCTAAAAGCTACTATGAGAGAACGCGATCGCAAATTCTCTTTCCTATTGTAATTACGACTATTGTTTGCTACTATTACTTAATAATAGAATAGGTGTGCGCCTGTAATGTCATTACTGTGGTAAAATATTTGTAGGGGCGGGTGTAGAGAATGAAGAATGAAGAATGAAGAATTAGCAGAAAATTATGTACCCTTGTAGGGGCGGGTTTAGGAAAATCTTAACCCATTCGACGATAACTCTTCAGACAAAACCCGCCCTGTCGATAACCTTGCGGTAACCAAAAAATTTCCCTCCCACATAGGATAATTGGGGCGTATGCAATATGGGCGTATGCAATATGGGGCGTATGCAATATGGGGCGTATGCAATATGGGACGTATGCAATATGGGGCGTATGCAATATGGGACGTATGCAATATGGGGCGTATGCAATATGGGCGTATGCAATATGGGCGTATGCAATACGCCCCTACGGTCGTAATAATTTGGCAGCAGTTGTACTATTGGGTGTTATTTTAGGGAGCAAGATGCTCCCACTACAATCTTGGGACATTGATTCAATTCTTTAATCTAGAAGTCACTACGAGAGAAAGCGATCGCGTTGGTTAGGATGCGATCGCGCTACAATGTCCATAAGGAAAATAGTACGGTTTCTTTTGTGCTTAATTATTAAATTATGCAAATTACTCTCAACCTTCCAGAGCATATTACCCAAACCAATAACTTCAATGAATTAGACTGGCTTAGGGAAATAGCCATTGCCTTATTTGAGCAAGAACATATCACCCTCAGTCGTGCTAGCAAAATTGCTAAAATGCATTTGCTAGACTTTCAACAACTGATTGCCAGCCGAGGTATTTGTGTCCATTACGATGTTGAAGAATTTAACCAAGATATTCGTAACTTACAAAATCGGGGTTGGTTGTGATTGTTGTTAGTGATACCTCGTCTGTGTGTAATCTTGCGCTAGTTAATCACCGTGCATCGGCGGGAAGCCCATTCATTAAGGGATGGGAGGGATAGCTGCCCGCCGCTTTGTTGTTTGTTGTTTGTTTTTTGTTTTTTACAAACAACTAACAACTAACAACAAATAACACGTTAGCGTAGCGGCACGAAGTGCAATCCCCCATGCTTTAGCCGGGGGATGAGTTAACTCTGGATATTAAGGGAAATCTACCACAGTGTAATCATTACCACTGTTGTTGCTGATGAACTTGCCGCAGCAACTAAGCCGAGCATTCTAGCAATCCTTGAGCTTGATTGGATTCAACAGCGAACTTTGACTAACTCAGCTATTGCTCAACAACTACAGCGTGAGCGTGGACTTGACGCAGGAGAAGCCAGTGCTATTGCCTTAGCCCTTGAACTACAAGCAGATGATTTGCTTATTGATGAACGTTTGGGACGAAGGGAAGCTCTCAAACTTGGATTATCTATTATTGGCATCCTTGGCATTTTGGTTACAGCGAAGCAACGAAACTTAATACCACTAGTAAGACCTATAATGGATAATCTCATCCATCAAGCAGGCTTTCGAGTCGGCACTCGACTATATCAGGAAGTTTTGCACCTTTGCCAAGAATCAGGGAATTAGATATCGTATCGCGTTGATTTGGATGCGATCGCGTATAATCTCCATAATGCAATTAGCCGTATATTTATTCACCCTTTCTAGTGGCGCGACACACTTAAAATGGTGAAATACGTAGGTTGGGTGAAGCGGTAGCGTAACCCAACATTTCTTGTGTGTTGCTATTGGGTATTATTTTAGGGAGCAAGATGCTCCCACTACAATCTTCGGACATTGATTTAATTCTTTAATCTAGAAGCCTCTATGAGAGGAAGCGATCGCAAATTCTCTTTCCTATTGCAATTACGCCTATTGTTTGCTACGATTACCTAATAATAGGATAGGTGTGCGCCTGTAATGTCATTATCCTAGTAAAACATTTGTAGGGGCGGGTTTAGGGAAATCTTAACCCATTCGACGATAACTCTTCAGACAAAACCCGCCCTGTCGATAACCTTGCCGTAACCCAAAAATTTCCCTCCCACATAGGATAATTGGGGCGTATGCAATATGGGCGTATACAATACGCCCCTACGGTCGCAATAATTTGGCGGCGGTTGGACTATTGGGTATTATTTTAGGGAGTAAGATGCTCCCACTACAATTTTTGCACATTGATTCAATTCTTTAATCTAGAAGCCTCTATGAGAGGAAGCGATCGCGTTGGTTAGGATGCGATCGCGTATAATCTCCATAATGCAATTAGCCGTATATTTATTCACCCTTTCTAGTGGCGCGACACAGCTAAAATGATGTAATAGATGTAGGTTGGGTCGAGGCAACGAGACCCAACATTGGAGCGGGTTGTGTTGGGTCTCGCTATCGCTCTACCCAACCTACCTATTCTACTATTTTAGCTGTGTCACGGCACTAGTGGCGCGACACACCTAAAATGGTGAAATACGTAGGTTGGGTGAAGCGGTAGCGTAACCCAACATTTCTTGTGTGTTGCGTTGGGTTTCACTTCTCCTGCGGAGACGCTACGCGAACGTTACACCCAACCTACATTTTTAGATGTGTCACGCTAGTAGTGCGAGCATCTTGCTCGCATCAGAATCTAATCTTGTTCGCATCAGAATCTAATCTTGCTCGCATCAGAATCCAATCTTGCTCACATCAGAATCTAATCTTGCTCACATCATACAGCGCTTTGCGCTGTAATGAAGTACACTTTTCCGGAAGTCCCCCTTATTAAGGGGGATTTAGGGGGATCAAGACTGTACCGCATAGCAGAGCAAACTGCTGTAATCTAATCTTGCTCGCATCTGAATCTAATCTTGCTCGCGTCAGAATCTAATCTTGTTCGCATCAGAATCTAATCTTGTTCCCCTCCAAGGATGGGCTAGGGGTGGGTTCCACCTTCTTAAACTTAATCAACCGCAGGCAACAACCCTTTGCTTGAAAAAGTACTCCTCGCGCTTAAAGGTAATAAAGGCAACTTCACTCAGTAAATCTTCTTTGCGCTGTACCGACAACTTGCGATAAACCTGCTGTCGGACAATCCGCCGCTTATCATCCCACTTTCTTAAGAGGGTATGGATAGCACGACCATACAATTCAGAACGATTAGGGGGGAATGCTCCTGAATCTTCAAACTCGATACATAGTAATGTTAGTAACAGAGGATTAGTAGCAAGATCTTTAATCGGTGGATTTTCTTTGAGCTGCTCCATAAAGTATTCAGCTGAGTCGGATTCTTTGGCTCGAAACCATTGGCTGACAAAAGTTTGAATCTGCTGATCATCGAAATCAGCCATCTCTACTTCGGTAAACTTCTCGAATGTGTATTCCCGTACCGCAATCCTGCAGGTGAGGACAAAGGAATTTTGGCGATACTGCTCAGTAAACTGTTGAATCTGATTTAAGATGCGATCGCTATCCTCTTCTCTTACCTCGTCCAACCCATCTAGCAAAATTAATCCTTGACCTCGATTAATCATCTCGATAGCTTGAGCTTCCGTAACACCACAATCGGTAAAAATTTGCTTGATATAGGTGCTTAACCCTGGCTGGTTGGGAAATTCAGCAAATTGCTTGAGGGTAATAAAGACCGGAACTCGCTCCCCCAGAATTTGAGAATTGGCACAGTGGATAGCCAAATATTTGAGAAATGTCGTCTTGCCAGCACCCGGTTTTCCCAAAACCAGCAGCTTATCGTATCGTTGAACTACCTCTAATCCTGGTACTCGTGGTTCTGTAATTAGTCCTAATCCACTGAGTCAGAAAATCAGGGGGAAAGACTTGCATTGGGGGAGTTCAGGATTATTTCAATGCCAGCTGTAGTGCGAGCATCTTGCTCGCTAGAAGTGAAAAAGCGAGCAAGATGCTCACAGTTGATACAGGCTGGAAGCCTGTTCCACAGTGGATGTTAGGGATGTTAGTCTGTTCCACAGTTGATACAGGCTGGAAGCCTGTTCCACAGTGGATGTTAGGGATGTTAGCTCAAATTTGAGGTTTATCTCCCAACTGTAGCAGCGACATTAGGGATAGTTGAGTTAACTATCTAACCCTAATGAAAAACCAAGAATGCGCAAAATTTTCTCTGACATGCCAAGATACCCGACTTCTTTAAGGATACTGCTGGCGAATCAGGGGTGTGACCCCTCATGTCACGATTTTTCGTTATCCTGCTACATGTAGAGACGTGCCAACAGCCCTACGGGCATCCTTCGGCAGGCACGTCTCTACAGGATGAATGAGGGGTATGACCCCTCACATTACGATTTTTCGTTATCCTGCTAGATATAGAGACGCGCCAACAGCCCTATGGGCATCATCAAGGCAGGCGCGTCTCTACATAGGGCTTGCCTCATCAAGTCCGTTGATTCGGGTTTTGAGGTAATATCAAATCCGGTTACAATAGAACCGGTATAATTGATGTTCAAAGTACAGGTGTTGTACTGGAGTTTCCCAAGACTGCGATCACTTAATCAAGGAAGTGCGATCGCAAATCAAGGAAGTGCGATCGCAAATCAAACTCTAGTTAAATCACGATGAAGCATAATGCAGCCAAGGGACTGGTACGAGTTTGAGCTAATGGACGATGATTGGAGAAGGCAAAAAAACGACTTAAATTGATCGCACAAGCAGTAGCAACATTGTGTAAATGGGTTTTTGCTAGCCCCCAATAGCGTGTTTGTCGTAGATCAAATCGGCGCACAGCTTGGGAAATCGTACCCTCAATTCCGGCTCGAGAGGCATACTGTTGTTGAAATTCTGGAGAAAGTTGTTCGATACGACGTGCAGCAAGAGCTTCATATTCCGCCTGAGGTCTGAGCTTCAACTTTCTAGGTGAGCGAGGGGATGAAGTACAATTATTCCTAAGACTACAAGACCCACAAGTATGACGATCAAAGACAACCTCAATTAAGGGATTTCCATTGGTGTCATGAGTATGTCGCCATGAACGACTTAAATGCCCTTGAGGACATTGAACAACTTGCTGCTCCCAGTCAATAGCAAAAGTAGAAACATCAAAACCTGTAGTTGATTTAGCTTGCCAACTGTTATCAACTGCCACCGGACCAATGAGGGAGACTTGATAAAGTTGATTACTTTCAACCAATTCATAAGCATCCACATAGGCAGCGTCAACTACATGCTCCTTTGGTAACAGGTTTTTGTCAGCTAGCTTTTGATGAATGGTTGATGTTACTTCTCCATCGGGAGTAGTGGCAAGTGTTGTTTCTACATGAGTAATCAAATTCGGTGTTTCTGGGTCACAAGTTTCGCTAAAATGTACCTTATACCCTGTCCAATTTATACCTCTTTTACTACTATTTCTAGCCTCGATATCATAGGGAGATTCAATACAAATTGCATTCGGTGGTAGACCAGTATCTTTTGGCGTTCGCCACACCAAATTATCATCTATGAATGTATACTGCTGTATCCACACACACCTCAGCACATCTACACTCCAGAGATTGGATAATTCTAATCTTTCGTCATTGCTCTCCCAAACTTCGTTTAACAAATAATGTCCATCTAATCCTATTTTAGCTGCCATTTGTTCCCGCTCTTTTTTGTTTTTGGGTAAGCGGTAATTATCAACACGCCAACGATAACGCTTGCACCAATCCTCGCTGATTCTTTTTTGCAGCCATTCTGGAGCAACTAAAGCTATTTCGTTTAGGGCTGCCCTTAAAGTTTCTCCTACTAACTCCAAACGATTCACTTGTCTTACTGCTGCTATCATTTGTGTCGAGTCTGTACGTTGCTTTCCTCTATATTTTATCAGCTTTTTTGCCGAGAAGCGTGATAGCATTACATCCAGTAGTTTGTCGGCTGCACTCTGTTCACACAATCGACTCCGAAATTCACTCAACACACTCGGGTCAAATCCTGAATTGGTTACTTCTAAGCCCAATAAGTATTTCCAATCAATTCTACTACGCACTGCATCTGCTGCTTGAACATCACTTAGCCCTTCAGCAAATTGCATGATGGTAACTAGGGCTAGTTTGGCTGGGGATAGAGCTGATTGTCCACATTTAGCTGGGAATAACTCCTTAAAATCGCTATCAGAATAGATTGCTCCTAATTCATCATACATTTTTAGATAAACATTGCCTTTCGGGAAGGATGCATGGGCGATTCGTGCTGTTTCTTGGGGAACTTCCCAATGTTAAGAGTGAATGCAGTGTCATACCTTGAAGATTTATCTTACTCTACAAGTTGTATCTTCAAGGTTGTGTACGGCATTGGTGATGAGGGGTCATACCCCCCATTCGCCAGCGGTATCCTTTAAGAAGTCGGGTATCTGAACAGTAAGCGATCGCATAATTCAAGTCAACTTTTAAAGGACAGCTTAGCATTAAAGAAGCGATCGCCACCAATCCATTCACCAATTCCCAATTCCCAATTCCCTATTCCCTATTTACTCATCACTTCCCTCCAAAGATACCCCCACGATTTCCTGGTACATCTTCACGTAATCAACCGCTGATTTATGCCAACTGTTTTCTTCCTGCATACCCCGCTTTTGTAACTCCTGCCATTGGTCTTTAAAGCGGAATCCTTCCCAGGCACGCACCATACAGGTGAAAAAGTCTAAGGGTTCATAACGATCAAAACAATAGCCAGTGCCAGCTTTATTGGCAGGATCATGGTGAGAAACCGTATCGACTAAACCACCAGTGCGCCGTACAATGGGTACACAGCCGTAACGCATGGAGAGCATTTGGCTAAGGCCACAAGGTTCAAACTTTGAAGGCATGAGGAAGGTATCTACACCAGCATAGATGCGTCTTGCTAGAGCATCATCATACAGCAGTTGGCTCGACATGCGACCGGGATAGCGGGAGGCCATCTGCCACAATTGGGTTTCATAATTACGTTCCCCTGTACCCAAAACTACTAGTTGACTGTCTGTATAAGCCAAGAAGTGATCTAATACTTGGATGAGCAAATCAATGCCTTTTTGTTCAACCAGTCGCGTTACCATACCCATGAGAAAGGTATCGGAGTTAACTTTTAGTCCTGTTTCCTCTTGCAAGGCAATTTTATTGGCATGGCGTAATTCAATAGTATCGGCGGTAAAATTCTGAGGGATACATTTATCAGTTTCTGGATTATAACTCTCGGTATCAATACCATTGACAATACCTACTGTCTTCTCACTGATAAAAGATAGTAACCCTTCTAAAGTTTCACCATATTCAGCCGTTTTGATTTGTTGAGCATAGGTAGGGGAAACTACACTCACCCGATCCGCAAACTGCACTGCTGCCGCCATGGTATTATGACCCTGCATATACCAAGGACACCAAGTCATTTGTTCTAACTTCCAAGCCCAAGGTCCTTGATAAGCAAGATTATGCATAGTAAAGACGGTACTGATATCTGGAGATTGGTGCATCCAGACAGGAATCATGCCGGTGTGCCAGTCGTGGCAATGGATAATTTGTGGTTTCCAGTAGTTCCAAGCAAATTCCGCTGCACCATTAGCAAATAGGGTAAAACGCCAATCTTCGTTCTCGCCACCATAAATCTTACCACCGGAGAAGGCAGCATGACCAAATAAATATAAGGGTACATCTGTTCCCGGTAAAACCGTCTCATAGACAGCAAAATCCTCGAACATCGCTGAACCAGACCAGATCGGTTCTTCAGGAACCTCCATCTTATCCGGCAAAAAGCCGTAGTAAGGTATAAATATGCGGACATCATGCCCCATCTGTCTGAGGATTTTCGGTAATGCCCCAACTACATCTCCCATACCACCTACTTTGGCAATGGGACCTACTTCTGCTGCAACAAATAGAATTTGCATAGTTTAACTTTTGAAATAAGGGAATTGGGGAATTGAGAATTGAGAATTGGGAATTGGGAATTGGGAATTGGGAATTGGGGATTGGGGATTGGGGATTGGGGATTGGGGATTGGGGATTGGGAATTGGGAATTGAGAATTGAGAATTGGGAATTGGGAATTGGGAATTGAGAATGGGGGGGGGATGAATAACGAACTCATTACTCATTACTCATTACTCATTACTCATTACTCATTACTCATTACTCATTCCTTATCAGAATCCCGATTAATTTCGGCAAATATCTCATTCAAAATTTCCTGTGCTCCCTGCTGTCGAAGTTTTTTAGCTAGTTCAAGACCTAAACCTTCAGCATTAGTTGCTTCCCCACTAACTGTATCTTTAACCAATTTCTGGCCATCTATACTCGCAACAATACCAGTGAGGGTGAGGGTCGTACCTTCTAGCTGAGTGTTAACACCAATCGGCACTTGGCAACCACCTTCTAGTTCCCGTAAAAATGCCCGTTCTGCATAACAGCGTTGAGCCGTTGGTTGATGTTCAATGGCTTTGAGTAATTCTAATACTTCTGTATCATCCCCGCGACATTCAATACCCAAAGCACCTTGTCCCACAGCATGGAGAGAGATTTCTGGAGGTAATTTTTGGTGGATGCGATCGCTCATGTTCAGTCGCTCCAACCCAGCGACTGCTAAAATTAGGGCATCGTACTCACCATCATCTAATTTCTGCAAGCGCGTATTCAGGTTTCCCCGAACATCTTTAAAGTTGAAGTGAGGAAAATGGTAACGCAATTGAGCCAATCTCCGCAATGAGGAAGTTCCAATAACAGAACCGGCTGGTAGGGTTTCAATCTGCTTGCCTTGATGCTTTTGATGTAACACTAGAGCATCAGCGGGGTTCTCCCTTGCCGTTACTACTCCTAGTACCAATCCCTCTGGCAAATTTGTCGGCAAATCCTTCAGGGAATGTACGGCAAGATCAATTTCATTGTTGAGCATCCCCAATTCCAGTTCCTTGGTAAATAACCCCTTATCCCCAATCTTGGATAAAGCAACATCCAAGATTTTGTCTCCATGGGTACTCATCGTCTGGACATCAAATTGCCTGTTGGGGAAGGCTTGTTGCAGCTGTTCCTGTATCCAGTAGGTTTGAACCAAAGCTAACTGGCTTTTGCGGGAACCAATACGAATTATGCGAGGTGGACTAGTAACGGTAGAGGTCATAGGGCAATTTTGGACAGGAAGTAGTGAATTAACTCACCTGATCTAGACTACCGCAATAGGGGGAATTGGGAATTGGGAATTGGGAATTGGGAATTGAGAATTGAGGATTGGGAATTGGGGATTGGGAATTGGGAATTGAGAATTGGGAATTGGGAATTGGGAATTGAGAATTGGGAATTGGGAATTGGGAATTGTCTTCCTTGTCCTCCCCATCTCCCCATCCCCCCATATCGCCATCACCTGCCTTGCTGGATGCCGGTAAAAGTATAAGATAGTTGTGGTTGGGTCAAACGAGGATTAATGCAAAAGGTACGGAAAAATCAAATTACTTGGGTATTGGGAATCGGGATACTACTTTGTGTGGTGTTGGGTTCGTCTTTGTTCGCTCTGAGAAGGACAGGTATACTGGAAAGATGGATTCAAGCCGCTACTACAACCAATCTGCTAGATCCAACCAAGGAAGACAACAACTCAGCAGTTCTTCCCTTAGTAGCGCTGTCCTCCGAGGAAAGAGCTTTGCAATTAGAAGAAATTGCCTCTGGAGACAAATCTTTTGACCAATATCGCGCTCGCTATCTGCTAGCATCGGATGCAATTCAACAACAGCAGGGAGAAACAGCTCTCATGTGGCTGGAAGGGTTAGAATTAGATTATCCGGTCTTAGCCTCTCACATTCTCTTCAAACGTTCCCAGGCTTATGAATTACTCGGAGAGCGCACTGAAGCGATTCAAGTTTGGGAGGAGATGCTAGAAAACTATGGGGATCAACCAACGACGGCAGAGGCATTGTACGGTTTAGGTAAAACTAATCCTGAATATTGGGAGCAAGCGATGGCTAATTATCCCCATCATCCCCGTACTCAGGAAATAGTACGTTCTCAGCTGGATGAAAATCCTAACCAGCTGGATTTACTCCTCTTTATGGTCAAAAATGCTCCCGAAGCCAATGGCCTAGATGCGATGCGCGATCGCTTAGTAGACAAATACGCCTCCGATCTTACCCCAGAAGATTGGGAAGCGATCGCTTTTGGTTACTGGCAAAACGGCAAGTATCGCGAAGCTGGTGAAGCTTATGCCAAGGCTCCCCCCACTGCCAAAAATGCCTATCGTGAGGCGCGAGGATTGCAACTGGGGAAACAAAAACTCAAAACCCTCGCTGCTTATCAAAAGCTTATTGAGGAATTTCCTGATGGGGAGGAAACCGGCTTGGGTTTGAGGCATCTAGCTAGTCTCTCGGACTCAGAAGATGCTATCCAATACCTAGATCTGGTAATCAGTAAATTTCCCAAGGAGGCTCCCGAAGCTTTGCTCTCCAAAGCCAAAATTCTGGATGGTTTAGGGAATAGAACCTCCGCTGCTCAAAATCGTCAATCTCTCTTAAACGAATATGGAAGTTCTGATGCTGCAGCTAAGTATCGCTGGCAAATAGCCCAGAAAAAAGCAGCAGAGGGTAAACTAGAAGAAGCATGGCAATGGGCACAGCCGATTACCGAATATAGTCCTGATAGTAGTCTGGCTCCCGAAGCGGCTTATTGGGTAGGTAGATGGGCAACTCAGTTAGAACGTCCCAAAGATGCCAAAGCTGCCTACGAACATGTGTTAGCTCGCTATCCTGAATCTTACTATGCTTGGCGTTCTGCCGCCATGTTAGGCTGGAATGTGGGTAATTTTACCACAGTTCGGGATTTGCAACCGGAAGTAGTAGTTCCCCAAATCCGACCATTACTACCAGCTGGTTCTGATACCCTAAAAGAACTCTATCGACTTGGCCAAGACACCTCGGCTTGGACTCTCTGGCAGGCAGAAAGAGAACCATTCCAGGAGTTAACGGTTGCCGAGCAATTTACCAATGGTCTGCTCCTCTTGGAAATGGGAGATCATCTCAGAGGCATCAATCAAATCTGGTTTTTGAGTCAGCGAGAGGAACCCGAAGAGAGAGCCGAATGGCAAGAATTACGGCAATCATCAGCTTACTGGCACGCCCTATTTCCCATACCCTACAGGGAAGAGATTCTGCAATGGTCCCAACAACGCCAACTCAATCCTTTCCTCGTCATGGCTCTCATTCGACAGGAATCACGATTTGAAAAGCTAATTCGCTCCTCCGCTGGTGCTGTCGGTTTGATGCAAGTCATGCCTGACACCGGTAAGTGGGTAGCCGAGAAAATTGATTTACAAGAATACGATGTCGAAAAACCTGCTGATAATATCCAACTGGGCACTTGGTTTTTAGATTTTACCCACAAGGAATATGACAATAATTCCCTATTGGCTCTTGCTAGTTACAATGCCGGTCCTGGTAATGTGAGTAAATGGGTGAAAAAGTATGGCTTTAAAGATCCAGATGCTTTTATTGAAGAGATTCCTTTTCCAGAAACCAAGGGTTATGTAGAGAATGTGTTTGCTAACTATTGGAATTATCTACGGTTATATAATCCAGAAGTTGACCAGATGTTGGGTAAGTAGGGTTTGCTGCATGAGTGGGTCAGCTAGACCAGACAATTATTTCAGCCTTGTTTCTGCCAAACTTGGTTCAATGCTTTGGTATCTTTTAGCTCAAAAATCTTGAACTGTCACCGGTAAATCCAAACATGAACTCTTAACTCATTACTCATTACTCATTACTCATTACTCATTACTTCTAAAAGCGCTATATTTCGTACCTAACCATCATCGACTTAGGAGAGTGACTTTTGAATAAACTACAAAGATTAACCCTCAATGGATTTAAGCTGACGGGGTGACAACTATAGCTACAACCTTTGTTTAGTAATGATTGCAGCTTCCTAGCAATTGAAAAAAATAGAGGCGGCGAAGGCTGATTCGATCTAAGCGTCTCAACGATTTTATAGGCTTTGG
>JAAHGR010000399.1 GCA_010672425.1 Symploca sp. SIO2E6 | reverse complement strand
TGCTTGTCATCTTTCAGCGTCTGACGACACGCGGGAACATGAAAACGGGAAGTTACATGCTTTATATGTCCTAATCACTGTGACGATTGCTATGTTACTACACTTTGAGGGAGAGCGATCGCTTTCCGTTTGGGCAAAATTGGTTAATCAGCCAACAAAAGAAACCATTGCTCAAGATCATGAGCAGTGGTAGTAGCCAATCTTTCAATTTAGGCATTTATCTATGGGGAATGGGGAATTGGGAATTGGGAATTGGGAATTGGGGGTTATAATCTTTCCGCGATCGCCTTAAATCTTACTATCCGAATGCTTTACTCTCGGCTATTGATACTATAGGCGCACACCTATTCCATTATTCAATAATAACACAAAATACAAGCAATCGCAACCAATAATGTAGGGGCGCACCGACGTGCGCCCTCAACCGTTTTGTCTTAAAGTTATATTGCACGTTCCTAGACATTGAGCTTACCTGCCCCTACAAAATTTGCTTAACAAAGGATAAAGGACAAATAACAAATAACAAATAACAAATGACAAAACTAACAATCTTCCTCGGTATCCTAATGACTGGGATGTGCCACTCTCCTCTAACGGCACAGACAACAGAGGCAGAAACGGCTCCTCCTCAAACCACTGGTTCTGCTGTAGACTTGGAAATTACTCCTCGCCTAGGAGCAGGTTATAATAGTTCTGCTGCTGGTTATGATGGCTTTGGTCGTTTTGAAGGTTTTGTTCCCCTCTTGCAGAACCCCGGTAAAAACCTCCTCTTCCTCGAAGGCCGCTTGTTATTAGATAATGGTGCTCACTTGGGGGGTAATATCCTGCTGGGATACCGTGCCTTTAACCCAGAATTGAATCGCACTTTTGGTGGCTATGTTGGTTACGATAACCGGGATACGGGAGAAAGCAATTTCAACCAGATAGGGTTGGGATTGGAAAGTTTGGGGGAAATCTGGGACTTGCGCCTTAATGGTTACCTCCCGGTGGGAGATACTCGTCAGGTAGTAACTAGTAATACGGTGGAGAGCAATTTCCAACAGACAGGAGATCCGTTTTTTCAAGGTAACTCTTTATTAATACCAGGAAATAGCACCTTCCAAACCACTACTATCCAGGAAGCAGCGATGAGTGGACTGGATTTTGAGGTGGGAGCAAAAGTTGCTGAATTTGCTAATGGGGGAGAAGTGCGAGGCTATGGAGGAGTTTACTATTATGATGCTTCCGCTTCTCCGAGTACCGTGGGAGGAAAACTTAGGGTAGAAGTACGTCCTACAGATTACCTCAATCTGGGCTTAGGAGTACAGCACGATGACTTGTTTGGTACGAATATTCTGTTTACTATCGGGGGGACTTTTCCCGGTACTCGTCCTGCTGGTTATCGTCAAAGACCGGATGAACTGGAGTCAGTCTGGGCAAGGATGGGAGAATCAGTTGCTCGTACTACTTCTATTGTAGTAGATCAACAGGTAGAATCAGTTTCTGTTAACGGTGCATCGACGATGGCGTTAACTAATCCCGCGACAGGACAACCTTGGGTATTTGTCCATGTTAGTGAGGGAGGTAATAGTGATGGTACGTTTGAGAGTCCCTTTGCTACGATAAAAGAGGGGGTAGCAGTTGCTCAGTCGGATGGTAATTATATAGTATATGTGCGATCGGGAACCGCTTCGGGGGATACAGGTCCAATTACCATTCCCGCCTTAGTACAGTTATTATCAGCAGGGGTATTGCAGGAGATTGATACCCAGGAGTTGGGCTTAGTAGCACTGCCGTTTTCTGCCAATGGCCAGCTGACTAACTTTACTGGTACGATCACTATGGAAAATCAGTCGGTGCTATCGGGATTTAATCTGACTAGTAACGATGGCCCTGGTATTGCCGCCAGGAATCTGGATTTTGTTACGATTCGGGATAGCAGTATTACTAGTTCCTCTGAAGCGGCTCTGTTATTGGAAAATACGACAGGAAATATTGTTCTAACTAATACTAATCTAACAGGGGATGGTGTACCAGCGTTAGTGGGGACTAATATTCATAGTATTAACTTCACCGGTAGTAGTCTGACGAGCCGCAATTCCACAACTAATGGTATTACCCTCAATGGTGTTACCGGTAGGCTGAGTTTAACTAATGGGGAGATTACCGATTCCCAAGCTGAGGGCATCTTAGTAGAAAATAGTACTGGCGCAATCGCAATTTCCAATTTCCAGATTAATCGTGCCCAAAATCGAGGGATTCTCCTGCGACAGGTTGACGGCACTGTAGAGATTGCCAATAATACGATTACCGATACTGCTGGTGTGTTGCCAAACAATCCCACTCGTGCTAATCCCCCCACAGGACAGGGAATTGGACTATTTGAGGCAAGGGGTACGATTAATATTACCAATAACGAAATTACTGGTACTACTGGTTTCGATGGTAATATTGATACCATTAATCCCGAAAATAGTTACCTAGCGAGTGGACAGGGTATTGCCATCCTCAACACCACAGCCGGAGCAGTTAACCTGAATATTGCGGATAACACCATTACAGGTAATGCCAATCAAGGTCTTTCCTTAGCTAATTTATCAGGTGCGATCGCGATTACCAACAACGATATTTTCGATACCACTGGTACTGCTGGTAATATCGATAACATCAATCCCAGTAACAGTGAGTTGTTTACTGGACAGGGTATTGCCTTCAATAACGATAGGCTAGAACCCGTTAACCTCACCATTGACGGTAATAATCTGAGGCGGAATACCAGCCGAGGCATTTCCTTGGTTAATTTGCTGGGTACAATCAACATTACGAATAACGAGATTAGGGATACCAGGGAAGAAATGCTCCTTCCTGGTGCTGACATTGGCTTTCCCACTGGACAAGGGATCGTTTTTAGCAATGATCTCAGAAGAGGGGAAGTGGTACTGAATATTGCCAATAATCGGATATTGCGTAACATCAATCAAGGTATTTTGCTCACAGAGATTAATGGTACGATTAGGATTGAGAATAACCGTATTACCGATACTCGTGGCAAGCTAACAGTTTTTAACCGAAATAATTTGACCACCCTTGACTTTTCAGGTTTCACTGCGATTAATGATATCAATGATTTTAATGATCAAGCAGCTCTAGATACCACAGTAGCAGTAATCCAATCCCAACTACCGACAGGACAGGGTATTATCGTTGGCAATGCGATCGATCAACTCAATCTTACCATTAACAATAATCAGATCTTGAATAACGACAGTCATGGTATGGCCCTAACCAATCTTCGGGATCAAGTCACTATCACCGGTAACACCGTTACCGGTACTTCTGGTGCTATCGGTGATCCCAACAACGGTGAATTTTCCACAGGAGAAGGGATCTTTGTTACCCATATTAATCGGGGTTTGAACCTCACCATTGCCGAGGGTAATCGAGTTAGTGATAACTTTGAAGATGGTATAGTAATGATTATAGGAGAGCCTACTGGTGGACTTCCCACTACCGCTCCTCCCAGAGCAGATATTACCATTTCAGGGAATACAGTTCAAAATAATGGTGTTAATACCGCCAATTCTACTTCTAATGAGATTCGTGGTGATGGCATCAGAATCTTTTTGGAAGGGGATGCGCTCGTCAATCGCCTAGATATTAATAATAATACGATTACCAGCAATCAGGATGACGGTATTCAAATCAGCCAGGGAGAGTTAACTACAGGCATTACTGGCAATGGTGGTACTTCCGAACTTAGGAATGCTACAATCAGTGGCAATACGATCGAGGATCAAGTTCAACAAGGTATTAATTTTAGGGCTGCTGGTGGAACTGCGGATCTAGTGATCGAGAATAATCCTAGTATCAGTCAAAATGGTGGAGAAGGGATTGCCATCTTTGCTGCTGGTAATAATGCCAGTACTGCACAAATCAATGCTAATGTCCGGTTCAATACTCTAACAGACAACCCTCCATCCGGTTTATTTGGGACTGTAATCAATGGAGGTAATCTCTGTATCGACTTGAATAGTAATAATAGCAATACAGGTTACTTACTCACCGATGGTGGAGGTACATTGCAAGTGGTAGATTTGGGGAATGTCAATGGTAACAATATGGGCTTAGTTGTATTTGATCGATTTAATACCGACAATGTAGCAGCTTGTCCTTGATAAGGGGAACCCACCCCTAATATCATGTCCGGTTGAATATTTACACTTTGGTGGAAACGAGCCTCCTGCCTCGGAGCCTTATTGCCACCAAAGTATAAGTGATCAACCGAACATGATATTAGAACTCAACCAATCAGTATTGCGTGAATTTGGTCAGTTAAAAGCCTTGTTAGATCAAGGAAAGGATAAACAGTTATCATTCCCTTCTGCCTTGCAACCTTTTTCTTTCCCTTCTGCCCTGGAGCCTTCTGCCTCGGAGCCTTATTGCCACCAGAGTCTAAGTATTCTACCGAACTTGGTATTACGTAAGCAAGGGCAAGTGGTTGAAGTATTCGAGAAAAAGGAGATTAATTGGGTTAACCGAGGATGTCGGCAGGGCGGGTTTTGATCCCAATATTCAGGTAAAATGGTCTAAAATTTCCCTAAACCCGCCCCTACAAACCCACAAATTTACGTAAATTTATTCCCAATTCCCAATTCCCAATTCCCAATTCCCAATTCCCAATTCCCAATTCCCAATTCCCAATTCCCAATACCCAATACCCAATTCCCAATACCCAATTCCCAATACCCCATTCCCAATACCCAATTCCCAATACCCAATTCCCAATTCCCAATTCCCAATTCCCCATTCTTCAGATATCACCTAACGAAAGCCATCATCTGCTCAGCAAAGGAATCTTTAATGCGCTGCCAATGATGTTCCATAAGATCGATATCTGCTATCTCATCCTGGGAAAAATAACCGTAGGCAGTAGTCTCGTTAGAGAGACCCAATGTACCACCAATTTCTTGGACCTCAAAGTGAAGTGCAAATACGTGACACCGTTCCCCATCTGCATATTCGATCAAATAATTAGGGTCACTGTAGACACCAACCAACCGTTCCACATTAACTTCTAAACCAGTTTCTTCTAAAACTTCCCTAGTGCAAGCTTCGGCAGCACTTTCACCAGGGTCAATCCTACCACCAGGTAGACACCAGCGTCCATTATCTGTACGCTGCGTCAGTAAGACCTTCTGTTTAGCTGCATCGAAGACAATTGCAGAGCAGCCTAAGACTACTTTGCCTAGTTTACCAATCCGTTCCCCTTGAACAAGTTTTGCCATTGATTCCCTCTCTTACAAATGACAAACAACAAACAACAAACAACAAACAACAAACGACAAACAACAAACAACAAACAACAAACAACACTTACTCACAAACACAATTTTGCAATTGCTCCCGCAATTGGTCATGATCTAAATCTTGACCAATCAGTACCAGTTGAGTTTTGGGTTGACCTTTCCACTCATCATCCTCAATACTAAATCGCTTACCGCTGAGATGGAAGATATGACGCTGTGGACTCTCATCAAACTTGATGATTCCCTTGGCACGGAAAACATTGGGAGGTAGCTGATTGTCGAGGAAATACTGAAACTTCCTGATTGCTAGTGGCTGCTCACTCTCAAAGGAAACAGAAGTAAAGCCATCGTTTTCTAGATGATGGGAGTGATGCTCATGGTCATGGTCATGGTGATGATGCTCATGGTCATGGTGCTCATGGTGATGATGTCCATGGTCATGATCATGATGATGATGAGAGTGCTCATGGTCATGGTCATGATGATGCTCGTGATTTGATGATTCTTTATCGAAATACTTGTCCGACTCAAATAAGCCTACACTGAGAACTAAAGGTAATGATACCTTGGCTTTGGTAGTACGGAGAATCCTGGAACCAGCTTTAAGCTGTCTAATTCTGTTTTCGAGTGCATCCACATCAGCTTCATTTACCAGGTCAGTCTTATTGAGTACAATAATATCACCGTAGGCAATCTGGCTACTAGCTGCTTCACTATTGAACAGATCCAGACTGAAATTATCGCAGTCTACCATGGTAATGATCGAATCCAGGCGAGTCATGTCTCGCAGTTCTGTACCCAGGAAAGTCAGAGCCACTGGCAGAGGATCAGCTAAACCGGTGGTCTCCACTACCAGATAGTCCACCTTGTTTTCCCGTTCGAGAACTTGATAGATTGCCTCGACCAAATCATTGTTAATTGTACAACAGATACAACCGTTATTCAACTCCACCATGCCATCTTCAGCGGAGACAATCAGCTCATTATCAATACCGATTTCACCAAACTCATTGACAAGTACAGCAGTTTTGAGTCCTTCTTGGTTACTCAAGATATGGTTGAGGAGAGTAGTTTTGCCGCTACCCAGAAAACCAGTAATGATGGTGACTGGCAAACCGTGCTTAGGAGCATCCATTACTTGATTAGGGGCTGACTGAGTTGTTACTGATTCCATAGAGCTGTCGCAAATTCAAATATTGTATCAGGATGGGGTTATGGTGCTTAGTGCTTTTTTCTACAGTCACCTCCTTCAATAATATAACACCAGTTAGGGCTTGCAGAATCAATCCTTAAGCCATGCCAGATCATGCTTTGGGAGGAGTGTGGAATAGATGTAGCACGCTAGGCGAACGCACTACTCAAAATCTAAAAATCTAAACTACCACATTAGCTGTGTCACGGCACTACGGGATTATTGAGGGAGCTTGATATTGATATTGCCTTTATTTTCTGGTATTATTTTTTTCATAATAGGATAAGTATACGCTTATATATAAAACCGTGGATATTTCGTCAAGGAACTAGCTTGCTTTTTCAGCGATTCTATCAATGGATAAATTTTGAATTTTGAATTTTGAATTTTGAATTTTGAATTGGTAGGGAGCAAGATGCTCCCACTACGATAATTTAGGAGATATCGATAACTGAGTTATACCTGATTTGTGCTTTAGTTGGAATTTCTACTATCGATAAGCTTTGGGTAAAACGCTCAGGAGGAATGTTTGGTTTCAGTGTGCAAAAAGCTATTGTGGAACTGGCATCGGTGTTAGTTAAACACACCTTGAGCACTATAAGTAATGTAGCTGCGTCAGTTTTGTTGGGTTTCGCCCCGCTACACCCAACCTACTTGGGGCTTATTGAAAATATCAATATTGGTAAATTATTATCCCGTAGGGGCGGGTTCACCAATTATTAAACACATTAACAAATCAATCTGGTAAACCCGCCCCGGTGATACCGGTAGGGCGGGTGAGTGCTTAATTATCGCGTGCTTGCCAAATTTCGGGTTAACCGCC
>JAAHGR010000398.1 GCA_010672425.1 Symploca sp. SIO2E6 | reverse complement strand
TAACAACAAACAACAAATAACAAACAACAAATAACAAATAACAAACAACTAAATGGATATTAAAGAATTTTTAGATCAGAGTGCAGGTAAATGGTTTTCCCAAAGAACCAATCATTATATTTCTGATGCGCCAGCTCAAAGTGGTAAGTCAGATATCATCGTTGAAATACTTGCGAGTGATACACCTGAGGTTGTACAACTCTGCCAACAGTGCAACATTGCTCCTGTCTCTGCTTTGTGTGGTGTCAAAGTTAACTGGGATGGCATCATGGCAGGAGAAGCTAAAAAGCAGATAGGTTCTACAATTTTTGTACCTGTTCCTGACTCAAATCAGCCTAACCAGGGTAAGATTTTGCGACCAATCGGTAATAGTAAGCAACCTCGAGTTGTTGGTCACTATATTATGGCTAAGGATGATTCTCTCACCATGATTACCGAGGATGAAACCATGTATACTGAGGAGCGTCTGTGGTTCGCTAGTGAGAATTTAAGATTCCGTACCAATATCATTAAGCAATCGGGCGGTTTTACTCAGACTTCTTTTTGTTCAGAAATTCGCATGGGTATCACCAAGCCACCGCAAAAAGTTCAAGATACTCCTGCTAACACCTAATACCCATTGGTGACAAGTTAAGGTAAAGATGTCGTTGTCAATGGGCAGGGGGAGCAGGGGAGCAGGGGAGCAGGGGGAGCTGAGGAAGAGGAATACAATTGTTCTCCTCTTTAGAGCTTTTTGTATATAGAATTTTTTGAGTTACAAAACACTATATATAGTACTCAGATATTATGCAAGACCCTTTAACTTGTCACCATTGCCTAATACCTAACACCTAACACCTAACACCTAACACCTAACATAGTGGATATAATCGAGCGCAATAAAGTATTTTCTACCCCCTGGTTTGATGTAGTCGCCAAAACCTTGAGTGAGGGCAATCCCAATGCTCCCTATTACAGCCTAGAGTTGTCTGACTATGTCTCAGTTGTGGCTTTGACTCAACAGCAAGAGGTTTTACTAGTACGCCAGTATCGTCCCACGGTAGAAAGATACACCCTAGAGTTACCTAGTGGTCTTCTTGAAGCTGGAGAGTCTCCTGAAGATACAGCCAAGCGGGAACTTGTGGAAGAAACTGGTTATCAAGCTAGCACTGTAGAGTTACTAGGATGCCTAATACCTGATACAGGTAGGTTGTCTAACCAGCTGTGGTGTTATTTTGCCAGTAATGTTACTCTCTCTAGTCCCAATCCGGTATTAGAACCAGGTATTGAATTAGTTGTCTGTAGCCAAGAGGATTTAGTCAAATACATTCTACAACAGCAGTTTGACCACGCCCTCCACCTGGCTCCGATTCTGCTGGCTATGTTAAAGGGTAGGCTTTGAGGTAACAAGTAACAAGTAACAAGTAATATGACATGTTTGCTGACTTATTTTTAGGCAAGAAAAACTCTTGTTACTCCTGTCTTCTAAAACTCATTACTCATTACTCACTACTCATTACTCATTACTCATTACTCATTACTCATTACTCATTACTCAAGCTGATTCCGATTTAAGCAACCAGGATGGATGAGCAAGAAGTTCAGCAGTAGAACGTTTTTCTACCATTTCCTTGGTAATCAGACAACGAGTGATATTTTTGCAGGAAGGCAACTCATACATCACATCTAGCATTACTTCCTCTAAAATACCTCGTAATGCCCTGGCTCCAGTTTTGCGGCGTAATGCCTCTTGAGCCATGGCTTTGAGAGCATCGGGATGAAATTCTAGACGGACATTGTCCATCGTTAGTAGTTTTTGGTACTGTTTAATCAAAGCATTACGGGGTTGGGTCAGTATCATCATGAGAGCTTCTTCATTCAGTGCCTCTAAGGTAGTGACAATCGGTAACCGTCCAATCAACTCCGGAATGAGACCAAATTTCACCAAATCTTCTGATTCCAGGTGCTTCAAAGATTCTGTTGTAGACTTGTTCTGGGAAAAAAGCGTCTCGCTAGTTTTAACAAAGCCAATGGATTTTTTTCCAATACGCTGCTCGATGACATTATTTAAACCAACAAAGGCACCACCGCAAATAAAGAGAATATTGCTGGTGTTAATTTGAATGCACTCTTGATAGGGATGCTTGCGTCCCCCTTGAGGGGGTACGTTGACTACCGTCCCTTCCAAAATTTTTAGTAGAGCCTGCTGAACCCCTTCACCAGAAACATCACGAGTAATCGAAGCACTTTCGCTCTTGCGGGAAACTTTATCAATTTCGTCAATGTAGACTATACCTTGCTCCGCAACCTCAACATCAAAATCAGCTACTTGCAACAAGCGCAACAAGATATTTTCCACATCATCCCCGACATAACCAGCTTCTGTCAGAGTAGTAGCATCCGCTACAGCAAAGGGGACATCCAACTGGTTAGCTAAAGTTTGAGCCAAGAGTGTCTTGCCGCAACCTGTAGGCCCAATTAAGAGAATGTTAGATTTTTGCAATTCTACAGAGTTGTCAGGAACCGGTTCACTGCCATCCCCCTGATTAATCCTGAGACGCTTGTAATGATTATAAACAGCAACAGACAGAACCTTTTTGGCTTGGTGTTGACCAATGACATAATTATCCAAAGTTTGTTTAATTTCCGTTGGCTTGGGAATTTGATTCCAAGCACGATGATTAATACTCTTGGAAGACTTCTGGGGTGGCTCTGTGTTAGGGTGTGCTTGCATCCCACTGTTAGAGGAGGAGTGGAGCAGTTCCTCATCTAAAATCTCGTTGCACAGTTCTACGCATTCATCACAAATGTAAACGCCAGGGCCAGCAATTAATTTGCGCACCTGCTCCGAGGACTTACCGCAAAAAGAACATCTTAGATAGGGATCGTGTTTAGACATATTAAAATTTTGTGTTGGAGTATTGCAGGAACTTGACTTATAGTGAGTGCAGCTGTATCAGATGTCAGCAGGGCAAAAGGAAAGAATTTCCTCCACCAGGTGAACCGGATGCTTGTAATAGCTAACCATTAATACCATTCTAAGTCTAATTTCCCGGTCGTTGGAGCAGGGGCAGGATTTTCAATTAAGAAGGGAACTTCGGAATTGGGAATTGGGAATTGGGAATCGGGAATTGGGAATTGGGAATTGGGGATTGGGAAAATGGCTCGAAGTAGAAGCTAGAAACCGGGTTTGGAGGTGACGCTATCAACGAGATATCAAGGCTCTGACAAGAGAAAGCCGGTTTCTTGACCGGCTCTCTAGACTCGGTATGATTAAAAATTGTATAGGGTAAAGATAGCGAAGAGGTTCTGCTTATGACTGATATAAACTCGAAAACAGTCCCTCCTCAAGGGAGAGCTATGGTAATTTTTGACATCGATGGTGTAGTACGTGATGTTAGTGGTTCCTACCGACAAGCAATTGTTGATACGGTTGAGCATTTCACCGATGGTGTTTATCGACCAAAATCGATAGAAATTGATCAGCTCAAATCAGAAGGTATCTGGAATAATGACTGGGAGGCATCACAAGAGCTCATTTACCGCTACTTTGAGTCTCAAGGTTCGAGGGGATTGGCTACGAAAGTGCGATCGCAAATTGATCTCGATTATGACACCCTAGTTACTTTCTTCCAATCTCGTTACAGGGGTCTAGATCCGGAGCAGTTGACAGGGTATATTTGCAACGAACCGTTACTCTTGGAACCTAGCTATCTAGAAAGTCTAACAGCAGCGGCAATTCCTTGGGGTTTTTTCAGTGGCGCTCCACGGGAGGAAGCGGAATATGCACTCATCAGACGCCTGGGACTCCAGCAGCCAGTACTAATTGCGATGGAGGATGCTCCGGGTAAACCTAATCCTACAGGTTTGTTGGCAGCAGTTGAACAATTAGAGCAACGGCATCAAATTACAGTGGAGTTACCGGTAATCTACGTCGGGGACACAATAGCTGATATGTACACCGTCAATCAAGCCAGAAGTCTGCAACCTAGGCGCACTTGGATAGGTGTAGGTATACTACCACCCCATGTACAGCAAACCTCAGAACGCAGCGAAGCTTATCGGCGGTCTCTCAAACAAGCTGGTGCTACTTTAGTTTTCAATAATGTTGAGCAATTGACCTTAGAAAAGATTTCAAAGAATTTAGAATTTAGAATTTAGAATTGGGAATTGGGAATTGGGAATGGAGAATGGAGAATGGAGAATTGGGAATTGGGAATTGGGAATTGGGAATTGGGAATTGGGAAAAAAAGGCAGAAGTCAGAGGGCATAAGGCAGAGGGTTCCAAGGGAAGCTGACTTGTTTGGTCTTCTTCTTTTTGGGGCAGATGTCCCTAAAGATGCTCATTACTCATTACTCATTACTCTTGAGAAACTATTTTAGATTTTAGATTTTAGATTTTAGATTTATTTAGATTTTGGATTAAAGAATTGAATCAACACAAGCCTAAGGCTCCGAGAGGAGGAAGGATGCGGGAAATAGTGTTTCTCTTATTCAATTGGGGGCGCGAAGCGCTCCTTGCGAGCTCTTGAGAAAATAGAAATAGCAACATAATGGCCGAATCCTTTGATATGACTAGTTTCTAACTTCTTTTTAGGCAATGAAAACTCTTCTTCCTCCTGCCTCGGAGCCTCCTGCCTCCTGCCTTAAGAAAGCTCATTACTCATTACTCTTGAGAAAATAGAAATAGCAACATAATGGCCGAATCCTTTGATATGACTAGTTTCTAACTTCTTTTTAGGCAATGAAAGCTCTTCTTCCTCCTGCCTCGGAGCCTCCTGCCTCCTGCCTTAAGAAAGCTCATTACTCATTACTCATTACTCATTACTCATTACTTATTACTTGTTACTTGTTACTTATTCAATAAGCCCTACTTAACTTTGCCAACTTACTAATCGGGCGTAAAGATAAGCAATTAACTCTGAAATAATTTTCCTGACACCTGTACTGTAAGCCCACCAATGTTTGGGGTCATAATCAATCGAGTGAATCGCAATAACTCCCACTTTGATATCAGGAGCAAGTTCCTGTTTAAAGATAAGCCAGCTGCGGCGAGCATGGGTATCTTCAGTATAAAGATTGACTGACTTAATCGGCACATTGGCAGCCGAGATCCATTGGCTTAGAGCTCTCGCGGCGGCTGCAGTACGATCTTTTTGCACTTCTGGTGCTGGCACCGCAACTAGTTTATCTTGGTTAAAACCCAAGGCAGTCAATGTTGCAGCTGAAAGTTCTGCAAAGTTATTATATTCAGCCAGATAATATCCTTTGGAGATAGGTGCTCCTGTGGTAATCAATATTTGGTAATTACCCTGTTCAAATTCCGCGATCGCTTTTTCAATGGTGTGGTCTTGAATCCAACCTTCAACCACCAATGCATCTGCTTTAATTGGAGCATTTACGGCAAGAAAGGAGTGTATATGAGTTACACAAAACACCAATAAAGCACTCAGGCACAGGAGTAGGAGTAACCATCCCTGAAAAGTCAAAACCCACTTCTGTTGTAGCTGGACTAAACCCATAATAAAACGTTTTTTGGCAGAACAGCTGTTGTCAGACATTGTTGAGTTCTCCCCGCTTAGTTTATCCGAAGGTCGCTGCTCACCGCAACTTTGTTACGGTACAGCAAATGGTGTCATACCAAATCCGGTTTAGATACCCCCGTTTTGAAGAAACCGCGAAACTTGCTCTGAGACGTTGCCTGCAACGTCTCTACAGGGTGGGATATAAAGGGTTTGTGTATACCGGATTTGGTGTCACAATACGGCTCAGGTTTTGCCCCAATTCTTCTCCCCCAGCTCCCTCAGCTCCCCCAGCTCTCTAAACCGAGCAGTATTGAATAGCGTCATGGGATACTCAAAAAGTCCTTGTCGTTTTTGGTACTTATGTACTACAATGAGTGAAAGAGGAATTTGACCGAAACCCAATCAAATTTAAGGTTTGTACCCCATGAAGAAGCACTATATCCTCAGCATCAATCCTAACGCCCAGTACGACTGGGAGCAGTGCATCTTACGCGATCCGATTACCGCAGAGCGCCCAGATTTTAACAGCTTGATTGCCCAAGCTGTCGGAGATGACGCTGGTTCCTATCTTATAGCAGTTAATATAGAAGTCCAAGTTTTGGAGCAAGCACCGATTTCCCAACCCCAAAAGGTTCCAGCTGAGATAACACCAATAGTTGTCAAGGCTCAACCATCAGAGTTAGTTGCCTAAAGTGTCGGTCAATTAGAAGCTAGAAACCGGGTTTGGAGGTGACGCTATCAACGAGAGATCAAGGCTCTGACAAGAGAAACCCGGTTTCTTGACGGGCTCTCTAGTGTGTCGATAGCTATCAGCACCTCAGCTTTTTGACCAAAAGCTGAGGTGCTGATAGCTTTTGGATCTGTCACAATAATAATTAATGGCTTAAATATACTTAATGCTGGGCTGACGGCAAAAAATATCCCATGACTATCGTTACCTCTGAAGAAATTGCTCAGTTTCGCTCTAAGTTATCTAACTATCCCGAAGCGATGAAAGCCCTAGACGTGATCGAGGATTGTGAGGGAGACTTAGAAGATGCAGCAATTTCCTTAGCAATCAATGCGGGACAGCAACCACAAAGAGAAAATTCTGAGTGGTTGGATGCCCTAGCACGAAAATGTCGTGCTGTCATCTGTCAGAAGGAACTTCGGCAAGATTTACTTCAGAATTCCTATAGTAGCGTGTTCAGATATTTGATAGAAACGCCTCTACTACCAAAAATTCTGGTAGCACCAGTATTGATGTATGTAGTAAGCCAAGGAGTGAACAGTTTTTGTGAACCTCTTGACTCCAAACTGTGATGTTTGGGTGTTAAGGGAACAGGTAATTAGGGTTTGGGAGAATAAGTAACAAGTAACAAGTAACAAGTAAGAAGAAATGAAGCATTTATCCTAGTTTTGGGCACTCTAATCCCTAGGTCAACCAGGGATTTACCTCCGAAGGTGTTAGTTTTTTTTACTTATCAATAGTCAAATTTTATAGGACAGTTGCTCAGGGTTATTTTACTCTAATAAGTAAAAGCTTTTGGCTGATTCCTGAAAAGTGGTAACCTAACATCTAACCTTTAAGAACCAATACCTTGTTTGATAACGTCTGCAAATTCCTGGCTGAGCAATTCTCTCCCGACTTTACCCGTTGGTTGCTTGGAAAACCGATTACCCTGACTCAGTTAAGTCCCACAGAACTTTCTCTTGAACCGATCCGTGCTGATGCTTTGATTCTGCTACAGTCAGCAAATATGGTACTTCATCTAGAATTCCAGACTCAACCGAAGCCGGATATTCCCTTTCGGATGATTGATTATCGCTTACGGGTTTATC
>JAAHGR010000397.1 GCA_010672425.1 Symploca sp. SIO2E6 | reverse complement strand
TATCAAATCCGGCTAAACACTTATCGTATCCTTCCACCTTGCAACCTTGCTCTTTTCCTTCTGCCATCTGCCTTCTGCCGTCTGCCTTCTTGTCACCAAGGTGTAACGATTCTACCGGATTTGATATTACTCTTGTGTTTTTATGAATATTTGTAACCGAGAAGCCAAATGTCGTTGGTTGGTTTGAATAAGGGGTCATACCCCCCATTTGCCAGCGGTATCCTTTAAGAAGTCGGGCTTCTCAAGATGTTAGCGACTAAGATTGAGATCGGAATTAATCATAATGGGGATGAGTAGATTATACTAAAACTTGAGATACTAAAAAGTAAAACTATCTGTTACTATTCCCATCCAGTCTCCATCTTCAGTTTGTCCTAAAGCGTAGTGAATGGTAAAAGACTCATCGCTTATATTATAGTTGAGATTATAAACCCGGGAATGGAGCAGTTGGGAGTTGAAGTATTCCCGAAGCTCTATTGTTTGCTGTAAATCCGTTGGCAATTCTTCATCTTCTGCAAATTCTTCTAGTTCCGATTCAATACTACGCAAAAATTTATTGATTTCTGTGATACTGAGAAATCCAGCCTGTGATAATAATTTTTCGATAACTGAGGTGCGGCTAGCGGTGAGCACTACCTCCCAAGCATGTTTCAGTTTCCAACTTCTGGTACTGAGTTGATGCTCGATTTGAGAGGTGAGGGATTGAATTTGCTCAACTAGTGTGGTGGTAGTTTCCTCAACCGATTCTAAATCGGTAATCACAAATCCCGGTGAGGATTGATATCCCAGCTTCTGTTGGGGAGTTAAGGCAATCCATTCTCCTGTTGGAGATAAACCGATGAGCAGGGGAATGAGCAAGGGAGTAAGTTCATCAGTGTTAATGGGTAAATCTCCATTGAACAAATCTTCTGGTAATTCAGGGAAGCCGTAACTATAGATTGTTAGTTCTGACAAGTTAGCTTGCAGTAAGCCAAGGAGGTTGTGGTAATGTTCGACAACTGTTGGGGATTGAGTTTGTTGAATTTGATCGAGAAAATCCTCAGGTGCAAAGGGAGTTAAAGCTTGGTTATCCAGCAGGAAGTTTTCGACGGAAAACTCCCCTTGCTCTTCAACTTCCCAAAACACGGTTACATAGGGTTCATCACCAACTAAGCTGTAATATAAGTCATTTGTGATCTCTGTTAGGGTGGTGATGATCTGTTGAGTTTGTGGTTTCATAATATAAGGTTATATAAATTTTTGGTAATCAACAAATTAAATTAGTTAGGACAAGAGGAGAACTAACCACAAAGTCACAAAGAGCACAAAGAAAATCTATACTCATCGCTCATAACAACTGATAAACTCCCTAAATACCCACCCCCACATTCTGTATTCACCCTGGTAATAGCCGCCAACTTTTGTCCAAGGTCGGCCTTGGCTATCGTAAGCCGTCTCATGGATATAAACCTCTCTTCCGTTTTTTAGGGCATTGATAACCTTGCCATTGGGGGTATCACGCACGTTAAGTGGAGTCCCAGTGGGGTCTGTTACTTGACAAACTCTTTTGGCTTTGGCAGGTAAGGCTAAAGCAGACAAAGAAACTGTAATGACTGCGAAAACAACTGTCAGACTTTTCATTGGAATAATTAGCTTGAACGGATACTCTTTCTTGTCTAGTCTACCATCTGTCTAAAGAAGTATTTTTTTTGATAAATTGGTTGTAATAGTGCGAGCATCTTGCTCGCGTTTGACCGACCGCGAGCGAGACGTTTGCGCTACGCGATCGCACTAGTAGCGTGACACACTTAAAATGAGGGAATAGATTTTGGCTCAAACCCTTATTTGACAAGGAAGCCGTCGATTTCCTATTACACCATTTTAGCTGTGTCACGCCACTACCGAAATCTAAATTACCATTTTAGGTGTACCAGGGCACTACTGGCGTGACACAGCTAAAAATGTAGGTTGGGTAGAGCTTGCTTCGTGACCCAACATCAGAGTGTGTTGCGTTGGGTCTCGTTGCCTCGACCCAACCTACATCTATTCCATCATTTAAGGTGTGCCACGCCACTACCGAAATCTAAACTACCATTTATCGGTACTGCTGACTGCGAGTTAGGCCCAACACAACCCACAAAGAGTGTTGGGTCTCGTTCCTCTACCCAACCTACAAGATAAGCGATCGCACTAACACCTAACACCTAATAACTAGCACTTGTAAGTAGTGCTTTGGATTCAGACTCGCCAGCCTTTTGTAGTTTTTTCGTTAGCTGTAGACTTAATAAGCTTATAACACCCAGCTGAGCTAGTAAACCGAAGAACACGGTAGTAATTGAACCATTAACTAGAGCAAGTACTGGAAAGGGGGAAAACATCAGCACAAAAGGCATTTGCAGCGGCTCAACTCCCAGAATACCACCCATCAAGAAGGGTAAGCTCATTACAGCAACCATGATGCCGGTTGTCCACAACTCTGGTTTCGAGGTTTTGAGGAACAGTGTTAGTTGGTGGATTGCCCCATAGAGCAAAATCAAATTCATGGTTAGGAGTAAACTTAAGAGTGCCTTGAGGGTTGTCAAATCATCTTGCTGCAACAGTTGTTCCGGTAACAACAACAGCCAAGGTACCCAAATAACTGCTGTAATCAGTAAGTTAATCCCAACTGCTACTAGTGCAGGACTCTTTTCACCCCAAATTAAATCCTTGATTAGGGGACGATGCCAAAAACTTTGAGGATGAGAACTACTATTGTATCTACGGTAACGAGCCCAATCTAACAAGGTTTGGCGGTGAGGAGACAAAGCGGCGATGAGAATAAGGAAGCAAATGGGGTTCAAAAAGAACAAAAAGAATAAACCGGCAAACAGATGAGCATCGGTAAAAACTGAATTGATTTCTGCTACGGCAAACCCTAATAACCATACTTCAAAACAGGCCACTAACAAATAACTGTGCTTCTTGCTCAGTAGGGTGGCATTGGGGTTGCGGAAACGACGATTTACTGCTTGCCAAATCCAGTAGGTGGCGACACTCAAGGTAATGATTACCCAAGTATAAGCCAGAATTGCCTCACTTCCTAAGGGTAGGAAAAACCATTGCCAGTGTTTTAGGGGAGAGTTTGATTGGTACCATTGGAAGCTAAAATCAATAATGCTGATGTAAGATGGGCTGACAAAAAAGGCCAGAAGTCCCCCTAACCCCGCGATGGATTTCGAGTCTCCTTGGGAGTTCCAGAGTAAAGTGTAGAAGAAGGCAGCACTGTAGAACAGGCAACAACCGGCTCCCCAGAGGGTATAAATACCTAAGAGCCAGAGCAAAGGTATACCAGTAGCCAGGGCAGAAAACAGATGCAATGGTATTGTGAGAGCTATTCCCAGGTAAAGTAGGGCAGGAACTCCCAGTATTTTCCCGATTAAAATACTCTGACTAGACTGGGGACTCAAACGAATAAAATTAAGTGTTCCTCGACGCTCTTCTTGAGCTAAATCTTGGCATAGTTGGTAGACGCCGCAGACTAGTAGGAAGAAAGGTAACAACCAGTTGAGGGGTCTGAAGACAACGTCCCAACTATATTGTCCATAGAAAGCGTGATGTTCATAGGCAAATACTAGGAGGATTAATTGGATGATGAAGGAGATGGCAACTGTGATGAAAAGGTTACGGGGTTTAAGTTTACCTTTTAGTTCCCGATAGAATTGTGGGTTCCACTCACCCAGTTGATTTAGTAGTGTTGAGTCCATTTTAGATTTTAGATTTTAGATTTTAGATTTCTGGATTTTAAGCCTCACCGAGCAGTATTGGATAGGAGATGGGGAGATGGGAGGATGGGGAGATATTCCCAATTCCCAATTCCCAAAAAACAAAAAACAAACAACAAACAACAAAAAACAAACAACAATTCTATATTAGGGCTTTAGTTGCTGATTCACCGGCTTTTTGCAACTTTCGTGTTAGCTGTATGTTCAACAAGGCTATAGCTAGGGACTGAGCCATGAGGGTAAAGCCAACAGTTATGCCTACAGTATGTTCAACACTAGCCCAGGAAAAAGCAGAGAGCAACCACAGAGCAGGGTTGGTCTCTGGATATATCGATAGAAAACCGAGCATTATTGGCGGTAAGATGATGAGTCCACCTATAGTTGTAGCAGCCCAAACTGAGCGTTTTTGGGCTTGCATCATCAGCATTAACTGAGTGATGGTAGCACAAATTAGGATAAAACTCAGATGTAATAACAGCGCCCAAAGTGCTGGCATTTTGTATTCACTGCTAGGCCAGAATAGTATCCAGGTTAGCAAGACGACCGAAGCGATCGCTAAATTCATGGCTATGGCTACTAGTGCCGGACTTTTCTCACCCCAAAGTAAATCCTTCATTAAGCTTTGGTTACGGGAATTACGCTGCTGATGGCGGTAACGAGTCCAATCTTGCAGTACTTGTCGGTGGGGACTCAAGGCGGCGATTAGTCCTAAAAAGAGGATCAGGTTGAATAGTAGTAGTATCTGCAAATTTTCCCAGGAATCCTTGGGAGAGTCAACATCATGGTACAAGGTAAATCCCACAATCATCAGTTCAAAACAAGCTGTCAGCAGGTAACTCTGCTGCTTGCTGAAGAGGTTAGCAGTCGGGTTGTGGAAGCAGCGTTTGAGTCCTTGCCATGCCCAATAACTCCATAAACCGTAGTTCAATATTGTTAAACCAGTCAAACTCCAAGCATAAGCGGTGACGGGTAGATTAAACCATAGTAATCCTGCCAAGTATTCACCTTTGTCATAGATATCGGTAGGATCTAGAGAATTGGCATCAATCAGGTAAGGTAACAAAATCCCCGGATGAAACAGCATGAGCCAGTCTGTTGCATAATAGCTGTGGTAAGGGTGGTGAAGCACATTGGTCATGATAATTAAGAACATGAGCACTGCGCCACTGCCTAACCAGGGTTGGAAGCTGCTTAGCTTTCTGCCGACTAAGCCAAATAGCATTGCCATACTGTAGAAGCACAGGCAACTGGTAGTTAGTACTAGGTAGAAGCAGAGCATTTTACCCATAGGGGTGTTGCCCGCTATACTAGACCACAGATGCAAAGGCAAAGCTAGACCTACTGTGATATAGAGTAAGATGGGTACTCCTAAGAGTTTGCCACCTAAAATACTTAGACTTGACTGAGGAGAGAGGCGCAGAAAGTTGAGGGTACCACGACTTTCCTCTTTGGAGATGTCGCTGAGTAGCATATAGGTGCCGACTACCAAGAGAGCAAAGATACCAATCAGACTCAGCCAGATAAAGAGATCTTGCCACCACAGCTGCCAGTCAATTTCAAAACCACCGAAGCCGTCTGACACACAAACAGGACTAGAATAGTTTTCTCTAGAACCAGTACAATAGCGGTTATATACCGGCTTGAAACCCTTGGCAACCGGTAACTGACTCGCGAAACTCATCAGCAACAGTAGTTGACTTACCAGGGAAATTGCGACTGTAATGATGACATTACGGGGTTTAAGACGTCCTTTGAGTTCTCGAAACACCTGGGGATTCAAGTCCCCAAGCTGGTTGACTACATTCACTGCCATAATAATTTCATTCTCCGTATGGTTGACAAGGGAGCAGGGAATTGGGAATTGGGAATTGGGAATTGGGAATTGGGAATTGGGAATTGGGAATTAGGAATTGGGAATTGGGAATTGGGAATCGGGAATTGGGAATTGGGAATTGGGAATTGTTTCTTCCATTCAATTTTTTCTCCTGCCTCCTGCCTTCTGCCTCCTGCCTCCTGTCTCCTGCCTTCTAAGGCTCATTGTTACCAACTTAACAAATGACAAACAACAAACGACAAACAACAAACAACAAACAACAATCCTCAAGGCAAAGCTTTAGTAGCTGATTCACCAGCTTTGCGTAACCTGCGTGTTAGCTGCAAGTTCAATACTGCCAATGTTAGGAACTGAGCAATTAGGGCAAAACCAACACTTATGTCCATGGCATACTCTAAACCAACCCAGTGAAAAGCGGAAAATAACCAAACATCAGGAATGTGATGAGGCTGTAGTGACAGCAAACCGAAAACTATTGGTGGTAAGATGACTAAGCCACCTACAGTGGTAGCCGCCCAAACTGAGCGTTTTTGGGCTTTCATCATCAGTATCAACTGAGCGACAGTAGCACAGATAAGGATGAAAGTGATATTAAACAATAGAGCACAAATTGCTAGTATGTTGTACGTATTCTCAGGCCAGAGTAGAATCCAGGTGAGCAAGATGACCGAAGCGATCGCTAAATTCAGAGCAATTGCCACTAGTGCTGGACTTTTCTCACCCCAAATTAAATCCTGCCGTAAGCTTCGGTTACGGGAATTACGCTGCTGATGGCGGTAACGAGACCAATCTAGCAAGGCTTGTCGGTGGGGACTCAAAGCAGCGATTAGCCCTAAAAAGAGGATGAGGTTAAATATCAGTATTATCTCTAAATTCTCAAACAAACGCCTGGTATGAGTAGGATGATTATTCACGGCAAATCCGATAATCATCAATTCAAAACCAGCCGTCAGCAGGTAACTTTGTCCCTTGCTGAATACATTAGCGGTGGGGTTGTGGAAGCAGCGTTTGAGTCCTTGCCATGCCCAATAACTCCATAAACTGTAGTTTAATACTGTTAAACTAGCTAAACCTACTGCCTTAGCGCCGACTGGCAGACTAAACCAAAGTAATTGGTCGAAGTAATCACCTTGGCGATGAATATTGGCAGGATCTAGAGAATTGGCATCAATCAGGTAAGGTAACAAAATCCCTGGATGAAACAACATGATCCAGTCTGTTGGGGACTCGTTGTAGATATCATGGTGAAGCAAAGTAGTGATGATTATCAAGAACATTAGTACTACACCACTACCTAACCAGGGTTGGAAGCTGCTCAATCTTCTACCCACTAAGCCAAATAACAGTGCCATACTGTAGAAGCACAGGCAACTGCTAACCAAGACTAGGTAGAAACAGAGCATTTGACCCAGGGGAATATTGCCCGCTACACTAGACCACAGATGCAAAGGGAAAGCTAAACCCACCGTGAGATAAAGCAAAATAGGCACTCCCAGGAGTTTGCCACCTAAAATACTTAGGCTTGACTGAGGAGTGAGGCGCAGAAAGTTGAGGGTACCACGACTTTCTTCTTTAGAGAGGTCACTGAGCAACATATAAGTGCCAATTACCAAGAGAGCAAAGATACCAATCAGACTCAGCCAGATAAAGATATCCTGCCACCACAACTGCCAGTTAATCTCCAAACCACCCAAGCCGTCTGGTACACAGCTGGGACTATAGTAGTATTGCTGCTTCAAACCAGTACAGTAACGATTCGAGGA
>JAAHGR010000396.1 GCA_010672425.1 Symploca sp. SIO2E6 | reverse complement strand
TGGCACTGATGTGACTAAACTGGTAGAGGAATTTGGCTCACCCCTATATATTTTAGACGAGGTAACCCTAAGAACAGCTTGCCGTCAATATCGGGAGGCTTTAACTCGTTACTATCCAGGAGAGTCCCTGGTACTCTATGCCTCCAAAGCTTGGAGTTGTCTGGCAGTTTGTGCGATCGCGGCTAGTGAAGGTTTGGGAATCGATGTTGTCTCTGGTGGAGAACTCTATACCGCCCTTAACAGTGGAGTGGATGCTCACCAAATCTATTTTCACGGTAATAATAAATCTATTGCCGAGCTGGAACAAGGTATTGAAAGTAGTTGTACGATTGTAGTCGATAACTGGCTGGAGTTACACAATCTAGCAGAGTTAGCCCCAACCGAGCAACCGATTCGGATCATGATTCGGCTGACTCCTGGTATTGAATGCCATACCCATGAGTACATTCGCACTGGTCACCTGGACAGTAAATTTGGCTTTGACCCTAATGCATTAGACGAAGTTTTTGCCTTTGTCAGCCAAAAATCAAATTTGAACTGTATTGGTTTACATGCTCATATTGGTTCCCAGATTTTTGAGAGTCAACCTCACAAAGATCTGGCTGGGGTTCTAGTTGATTGTTGGACTAAAGCTCACAGCTACAATTTAGCAATCAGTGAACTGAATGTTGGGGGTGGTTTGGGTATTCGCTATACCGAATCAGATGATCCTCCCAGTATCGATACCTGGGTTCAGGGAGTCTGTGAAGCAATGGTCAGCGCTTGTGAACAACAACAACTACCCTTACCAAAATTACTCTGCGAACCCGGGCGATCGCTAATTGGCTCAGCTTGTGTTACCGCTTATACCTTGGGTAGTCGTAAGGTTATCCCCCAAATCCGGACTTACGTGGCAGTTGATGGCGGTATGTCAGATAATCCTCGTCCAATTACTTATCAATCCCTATATCGAGTTGTAGTGGCCAATCGGATGTCAGCACCCCTAACGGAAACTCTCACCATTGCAGGGAAACACTGTGAATCAGGAGACGTACTGATTCCTGATGCCACCTTGCCGAAAACGGAGCCAGGAGATATCTTCGTTATTATGAGTACTGGTGCTTACAATTACAGCATGGCTTCCAATTACAATCGGTTGCCCCGACCGGCAGCTGTACTAGTAAAGGCAGGAGAAGCTCACTTGATTTTACAAAGGGAAACTTATCAAGATGTAATACGCCAGGATCGTCTGCCTAAATTCCTTGCTCTTTAAAGCTTTTAGCTTTCAGCTATCAGCTTTGTTGCAGAAGCTGATGCTGTAGGCAATCGCTAATAGCAACGTATGGAAAAAACATATAAAATCAAGCCAGCCTCAAGCATCACAATAGCTAATCTTTATTGAAGTTCAATGCCTCAGTCGTCGGGTTCTGCTCCTGGTTATGACTGGGCTGGGCCTTTGTTGCTTCACGGCATCGATGTTGGATTGGTTCTGGCCCTGACTTATCTTGTTCTCCTGATCATTGGCGAGCGCCGAACCTTGTGGATGGTTAGGGGATTAATTTTCTTAATGCTAGCAGCAGCGATGAGTGAGCAACTCCAGCTGAAGCTGTTACACTTTGTGCTGGAAAAGTTGGTAGTTGGTTCTGCTGTGGCAATGGCCGTAATTTTCCAGTCGGATTTCCGCCGGTTCCTCGAACAGGTGGGACGGGGTGAAATTATGGAGTTGTTTCAAGCCAAGCGACGCCCAGTTCCTAAATCAGATAGTGTTATTGATGAAATTGTGGATGCCGTCAAAGAATTATCCCAAAATCGAACCGGAGCTCTGATCATTATGGAAACTAGTGGTCCGATTGATGAACGGGATGTCTCTGTACCAGGTGTTCAAATCAATGCAGAAATTTCTAAGGAGCTATTACAAACTATTTTTCAGACGACAACCCTATTGCATGATGGGGCGGTGCTGATTCGCGGTTCCCGCGTTGCTGCTGCTGGTGTGATTTTACCGCTTTCTGAGCGTAAAGCCTCACGGCAGCTGGGTACGCGCCATCGGGCAGCGATGGGAATTACGGAGCGGGTGGAAAATTGCCTCTGTATTGTTGTATCTGAAGAGACAGGTTCCATTTCTTTAGCGGAAAGAGGAGGACTTAACCGTCCATTAACTAGCTCTAAATTGAAAGAATTGCTAGAATCTCGTTTTTCGACGGTTGTTGAGCGTGAGGCAGTAGCTCCAAGTTTACGTAGTTTAGGTCGCCAAATCAGGTCTCAATTAAGGATACTGGTTTCGACCTTACTCCATCTGCCTTCATCTACTTCTCACAAGAAGAAATGACTATTCGTTGGGAAGAGGTTAGGTTAAGTGTAAATGATTATGCTGAATGGTATGCAAACTATCTTAAAAGAACTACCCAGGGATTTAGATCAAAAGCTTTTGCCGAGGCATGTGGCAGTAATTATGGATGGGAATGGTCGTTGGGCTAAACGCCGAGGTTTACCAAGGATTATCGGTCATCGGCAAGGAGTGGATGCTCTTAAAAATTTGCTACGCTGTTGCGATGATTGGGGTATTAAAGCATTGACTGCTTATGCATTTTCCACGGAAAACTGGGGACGTCCCCATGAGGAAGTCGATTTTTTAATGACTTTATTTGAGCGGGTATTGATGCGGGAACTCCAGGAAATGATGGAGGAAAATGTACGGATTGAGTTTGTTGGAAATTTAGCTGTTTTGCCTCAATCTCTCCAAACTCAAATTGAACGCTCTATGAATCTTACTAAGAAGAATACAGGTATTCAGTTTACTGTTGCCACCAACTATGGGGGACGCCAGGAAATTTTACAAGCCACTCGTGCGATCGCAACTCAGGTAAAACAAGGCCAAATTCAACTAGACGAGATTAACGAAGCCTTGTTTTCCCAACACCTTTATACTGCTAATGTCTGTGACCCAGATTTACTCATCCGCACCAGTGGTGAGATGCGCCTCAGCAATTTCCTACTCTGGCAAATGGCCTATGCCGAAATTTATATTACAGATGCTCTTTGGCCTGATTTTGACCGAGGAGAGTTTCATCTAGCTTTATCTAACTATCAGCAACGCCATCGCCGGTTTGGCAAAATTTAAGATTGAGATTTTAGATTTTAGATTTTAGATTTTAGATTTACTCTGTTATTTCTAAAATTCTCAATCAATGTTGCTTTACTTTCATGGACCAGAGAACACCGCAGCTTCGATGTCTTCCCGGCTAAGGGAGTACTTAAAGGAACGTTTAATATCCTGACCATTTTCTCCTTCGCCTACGTAAAGTACAGTTAATTCCTCCGTCTCCAGCCACAGTTGTGCTTGCCAATCTGCTTGGGTGACGCGCCAGCTGTGGGGGAGAGTGGGGTCTTGTGTACAACCTTGAGACCTCAGCCAGTGCTCGATTTCATGGAGAGGATGGTTATATAAAGGGGTGTCAGCTGATGGAAGAGTCATGGTAATTTAGAATTTAGAATTGGGAATTGGGAAGGCAGATTCTCCTTGTGTTAGGCCAATCGCGATCGCTAGTACTAAACAACCTAGAAATGTTAGGCCCAGAATCAACAGTACGAATAGTTCACCAGCCGAGAGAGGACGATCATTAGGATCTAGGTAAGCAGAGTCCGAGTAAATCTTTTGCCGTTGGGTTACCGGATTGTTGAAGCCTGGGGGAGTCTGAATCACATTGAGGCGTGAATAACCAATTTTCTGATCATACAGGATACGCCGCTCTGGATTACTTAAAGTGGCATAGGCTTCATTAAGTTCTTGGAATTTGCTTGTTGCTGTTTGGTTTGGTAAGTCAGTAGTATCAGGATGATAGCATTTGCTGAGCTGCCGATAGGCGCGTCGGATTTCTAGAGGTGTGGCACTAGGGTGTAACCCCAACAGCATGTAATAATTGCTGGAGCTCCCTAAAACCCGATTTTTGCTTGTTTGTCTTACTCGCTCTTGAGTCACCGTAGTTTGACCCTCTCCCGCTACAAAGGGTTTTCTGTTATTTTAGGCGAAGATGCTAGGGTTACGATGGCACGATCGCATTTTATTTGGTCTTGATAGGGAGCAGGGAGCAGTGAGCAGTGAGACAGGAGCTAAATGCTAAACTGTAATCTAGGTAGCACTCTGGGAGATGTAACCTTCTCCCGCTAACCCTTGCGGTTATAATGGGAGACCCCTGTCGAAAGAAGTTGAAACCCAGTACATTACACCCAATCTAGAACTAATGATAAAAGCTGCCAGTTTTGATGAAATTTTATCTATGATAGATACCTTGTCTCTAGAAGAGCAAGACGCTTTGCTCGATATAGTACGTCGCCGACAAGTTGAACAGCGAAGAAGAGAAATGGCTAAGATCATAGCTCAAGCTAAGGATGAATATCAAGCAGGCCAAGTATTCCGAGGAACAGTTGATGAAATAATTACCGAGTTGAACAAGTGAAAAACTTAGTTTTTAGTTCCTCTTTTAAACGAGCTTTTAAAGGGACAATAAAGCGTAGACCAGAACTTAAGGAAAAAATTGAAGAACGATTAAGAATGCTGGCAGATGATCCTTTTAATCCCATTTTACGCACTCATAAGCTAAAGGGTGACTTATCTGGTTCTTGGTCTATGACAGTGGATTATGATTGTAGAATTGTGTTTAGTTTTGAAAAACATCAAAATTCTGGTGAAGATGAAATCTTATTAATTGATATTGGAACTCATGATGAGGTGTATTGAAGCTCACGGGGTAACAAGCTACTTGAAAAGCAGGCAGGGTTGGGGTTTGAGGTCAAACTAGTCAATGAGCACCATTTTCTCTCCAGTACCAGGACGGACTCGCAGATGTACTTGACTCTCAATGGTTGCAGCAACTACCTCCTACCTCCTTCCTTAGAGCTTCCTACTTCGCCTACTACCTCCTACCTTGCCTTGATGTAAATACATGATCGCTTTCCCCACTCATGGACTGATTGGAGCCTTGTGTCCTTTGTGTTCTTTGTGTCTTTGTGGTTACTTCCTCTTGTGTTGGCCCTCCATTCGAGAATCTGAATAAGTGGCCTGGTCAAGTATCCAAGGCACTTTTGTACTAATGACCAATGACCAATGACCAATGCTCCAGACCAAATTAATAAATTTTTAAGTATTGTTACCACCCCGTGATATGATCACTAGTGGCTTGTAGCGATAACGTCAAATTCCTAGACTACCTTTTGCTGCTAACCATGAACTTATCAAACGATTCTCTTGAGCCGACAACGGCAGAGGAGGAGCTACCTCAAAATAGTTCCCCTCCAACGACCAACAATTCATCGATGGCAGAATTTTACCGACTCAAACAAAATTTGTTGTTGGCTACTCTTGTGCTGGCAGGAATTATCTTTATCCCTGTCTGGATTGTTTACTCCCTGAACACTGCCTTGAATTATTTACTCGGGGCATTTGTGAGTATGGTTTACTTGAGAATGTTGGCTAAAGATGTCGAGCGTCTAGGCCAACAAAACCAACGTTTGAGTTCTAATCGGTTTGCGCTTTTGGCTGGGCTTATTATCTTTGCCAGTCAATGGCAAAATTTACATATTATGCCCATATTTTTGGGATTTCTGACTTATAAAGCTGCAATCCTGGTTTATTTGCTACCAAGCACTCTCATGCCTACATCTAAGTAGGTTAGCTTGTTCAATAGGTTAAGTTTAAATTAACCGCCGTTTCACTCTCGATAGGTATCTGGGGAAACCTCCGGAATGGAAATAATAGATGGTTTAAGCGTTCTGAAATCTTTCCCCCTTGCTGAATTAGAAGTTGGTCAGCATCTGTACTGGAAAATTGGCAATTTCACAGTACATGGACAGGTTTTTCTAACCTCTTGGATCGTAATAGCCATTCTTGTAATTGCTTCGATCGCTGC
Source organism: Symploca sp. SIO2E6 (assembly GCA_010672425.1). Taxonomy (GTDB): domain Bacteria; phylum Cyanobacteriota; class Cyanobacteriia; order Cyanobacteriales; family Coleofasciculaceae; genus Caldora. The sequence goes on along the minus strand of JAAHGR010000396.1, from coordinate 1,454 downwards.
CACTCGCAACGTCCAGAGAATTCCCAGTGGCATCCAAAATTTTATGGAGTATGCCCTAGAATTTATCAGGGATCTGGCAAAAAGCCAGTTGGGGGAAAAAGATTATCGTCCTTGGGTGCCCTTTATTGGCACATTGTTTTTGTTTATCTTCGTGTCAAACTGGTCTGGAGCCTTAGTTCCCTGGAAATTAATCAAGCTTCCTGTTGGTGAATTAGCGGCTCCGACCAATGACATCAATACTACAGTCGCTCTAGCGTTGCTAACTTCCTTAGCATATTTTTACGCAGGGTTTAGTAAGCGCGGTTTAAGTTACTTTACGAAGTATATTGAACCGACTCCCATTCTATTGCCGATCGCGATTTTAGAAGATTTCACCAAGCCACTTTCTCTGAGCTTCCGTTTATTTGGTAACATCTTAGCTGATGAACTAGTTGTGGCGGTGTTGGTACTACTAGTACCTTTGTTTGTGCCACTGCCAGTGATGGCGCTAGGTCTGTTTACTAGTGCGATTCAAGCCTTGGTGTTCGCTACCTTAGCCGGTGCTTACATTCATGAAGCCCTCGAAGGGCATGGTGGCGACGAGCATGATTAGTAGGAATCAGATCCTAACAAATCAAAACTCAAAAATACTCTTTGTTTGTTCTGTAATTTAAGGTAATTAAAACTATCATGGAACCATTAGTCCAAGCTGCTTCTGTTGTTGCTGCTGCTCTGGCAGTCGGTTTAGCTGCTATTGGCCCTGGCATCGGTCAAGGAAATGCTTCAGGTCAAGCAGTAGAAGGTATTGCTCGTCAACCAGAAGCTGAGGGCAAAATTCGTGGTACTTTGCTGTTAACTTTGGCGTTCATGGAATCCCTGACTATTTATGGTTTGGTGATTTCTTTGGTACTACTGTTTGCTAATCCCTTTTCTTAGAATTTCTTAGACTCTTGTAGAGACGTGCCATGGCACGTCTCTTAGGTTTCAATCCTAAAAAGGATCTGTAAAAAAAAATGTTTGATTTTGATGCTACCTTACCCTTAATGGCAGTACAGTTTCTCTTGTTAGCAGCTGTACTAAACGCGATTTTCTATAAACCACTGACTAAGGTGATAGAGGAGCGAGCTAACTACATCCGCACCAATGAAACTGAGGCGCAAGAGCGCTTATCGAAAGCTGAGCAATTGGCAACCCAATACGAGCAGCAATTAGGCGAAGCACGCAGACAGTCTCAAGCCATTATTGAATCGGCCCAAGCTGATGCGAAAAAAATAGCGGCTCAGAAAATTGCTGAGGCTGAGCAGGAAGCTCAAGCACAGCGGGAAGAAGCTCAACGAGAGATAGAGCAGCAAAAGCAACAAGCAATGAGTTCCCTGGAGCAACAAGTAGACGCTTTGACTCGTCAAATCCTCGAAAAACTACTAGGACCGGAATTAGTGAGATAACTAAGCTATAAGCTATCAGCACCAGCTGGA
>JAAHGR010000395.1 GCA_010672425.1 Symploca sp. SIO2E6 | reverse complement strand
CAATGCCCCAATATACCGGGCAGTATATCCTTCATGGCGATGGACATAACGAATGTAATCCCGGATGGACTCTTCCCACTGCCAGAAGTTTCCTTCATTGGTGCTGTAAACCGGACCATGTTCTGGCACCTGAATGTTGGCACTTGAGAGGATAAATTCACCTAAACTAGGATCGAGGACGAAAGCGTGAACACCAGTGCCAATGGAATACACCAGCATGGTGCTAGGACCGTAGAGAATGTAACCAGCGGCAATTTGTTTACGCCCATTTTGGAGCAAATCTTGGGCTTCCCCATCAAGATCGTTGCCTTCTTGCTTACGAATCGAAAAAATCGAACCAAGATTCAAGTTGACGTCGATATTTGAGGAACCATCAATTGGGTCATAAAGTAGGGTATAACGTCCAATTGGGCAGTTTTCTGGGATGTAGTAGGGTTTTTCCATTTCCTCGGATGCCAAGCGACAGACCAGACCACTTTGCTTAAACACCGAGATAAAGACATCATTAGCATAGACATCCATCTTTTTGACGGATTCTCCCTGCACATTGACATTACCCGTAAATCCTAAGGCTCCTTCCACTAAACCGGCACGGCTCATGCGTCGAGAAATCAGCTTTGCCGCTAGAGCAATGCGATTCATGATGGCGCTCAGATCCTGGGCTTCCATTGAGAAACTTTGGAGTTCCTGTAGAACGTGACGAGACAGTGTTGTACAATCGCGGTCCAGGGTACGATCCTGAGCAACAGAATTAGTATCTGCCATAGTTTTCTTACTTCCTATTGAGTCAGGCACCTGCTCTTTTAAGGGGCAGTTGCTTTGTGGAAGCACCTCTCAAAAAAGCTGAATGCTGAGTCCTCTTTGTCTCTCTATTTTAAAGAGGCATTGTTGAACAAGCTGATAACTTTAAGATCAACTACAGAAGTTGAGGCAAAATCCTAGGGATGGACAACCCCTCACCAGGTAAAATACTTCTGCTGTAGTTACTAAACATAGCAAGCTAATCTTAAAAAAACATTAATTATGGGAGAACATAAACGCATTGGCATTCTCACCAGCGGTGGAGATTGTGCTGGTTTAAACGCCGTGATTCGAGCTGTAACTCACCGCGCTGTGGGCAGTTACCAATGGGAAGTACTGGGAATTTTGCGAGCTACTGCTGGTTTGATGCACCACCCTCCTCAAGCAATCAAGCTTGATAGAGAGAAGGTTGAGCTAACTCTGACCAATGCTGGCACAATGCTGGGAACCACCAACAAAGGAGACCCCTTTGCTTTTCCTCTGCCAGATGGTACACTAAGCGATCGCTCAGAAGAAATTATTTCCGGTTACCATGAACTAGGACTCGATGCCCTGATTGGTATTGGGGGAGATGGATCTCTAGCAATTCTACGAAAACTAGCGATGCAGGGCGGCATTAACTTGGTTGGTATTCCCAAAACCATTGATAACGATGTAGCGATTACAGAACGATCCATTGGCTTTGATACAGCAGTTAACATTGCTACCGAAGCTCTAGACCGCTTGCACTTCACTGCTGCGAGCCATGACCGGGTAATGATTTTGGAAGTAATGGGACGGGATGCTGGTCATATTGCCATCAGTGCTGGCATTGCTGGAGGAGCTGACATTATCCTGATCCCAGAAATTAGCTATAGTATCGATAATGTCTGTCACAAAATCAAGCAACTCCAACAGGAGGGTCAGAACTTTTGTATAGTCGTCGTTTCAGAGGCAGTTTGTACGGAAGCTGGAGACAAGGTTGAGTGCTTGGTAAGCTTTGGAGAGCGCCGATATGGTGGTATTGGTCATTATCTAGCGGAACGTATTTCTGCATCTAGTGGTGCGGAAACGCGGGTCACAGTTTTGGGACATACCCAGCGTGGAGGAGCACCATCTCCCCTTGATCGATTAATTGCCTCGGCTTTTGGGGTTGCTGCTGTTGATTTGATTGCCAACGGGGAATATGACCGAATGGTGACTTGGCAAAACCGTCAGGTTATGAGTGTGCCCATTGCTGAAGCAATTAGTCAATACCAAACAGTAGACCCCAAGGGGACCTTAGTTAAAACCGCCAGAGGCTTGGGTATTTGTTTGGGAGATTGAGACTTCTTGCTCCCATCTCAAACAAGCAGTAGGCTAATCTAACTATTAGCTTACTGCTTTTGAGAAACAAGGGAATGGGGAATGGGAAATAGGGAATAGGCAACAGAATTGTTTCTGCCATTAAATTGGGGGCGCTAAGCGCTCCAAGGCGAGCTCATAACATATTTTGTACGAGCCTCAAAATCCCTCTATCTGCCACGACGGCGATTATCCTCTCGGGGTCTTGCTTTATTGACTCTGAGCTGGCGTCCCATCCACTCAGCGCCATCTAAACTAGAGATGGCTGCTTCTTCTTCGGCATCTTCTGACATTTCAACAAAAGCGAAACCGCGTACTCGACCTGTTTCACGATCCGTTGGCAATGTGACTCGACTAACATTGCCGTAATCGGCAAATACTAATCTTAAATCCTCTTCGGTGGCTTGGTAAGACAGATTTCCTATGTAAATGGTCATGTGGCTAGATAAGGCTGGACTAAATTTGACACACCCCTGCTGGAAAGCGAGGGAATTCTTTTAAAGAGGAGGTAACTAACTTTCATTAGTCACCACTCCTACCACAAACCCCAAGATCGTAGCTACTCGAATCTTAGTTTCGTGCAATGCGCGGTGTCAATTGCGACTACTCATCTCAATTTTAGCATAAAAAGCCGTCCTAGAAGGACGGGGCTTTAAACCCAATTATTTCGGTAAAGCCGTCTCTTATTCAATCGAAATTGATTGAGGGCCATTATTTTTGTCATTTCCACTGCCCTTGGAGGCATCAGTGTATCCAGTAGAGCCAGTTTGCTTGTCTAGCCAACTCTTAACTGGGTCATCTGAGAGGTTTAGTCGAAACGCTCCAGAAAAAAATCCACCCAAGAAAGCAACTGGCTGCCGAGTCAGTTCTGTAAAAATCGGTGTTAGTTCTTCGAAGAACATCTTTGGTGCGTCCTTTTGCAGTCGATGGTACTAGTGATTCCTCTCGTATCTTAACGTGTTTGTTGATCTTAAGTCGGTATAGTTCAGCACTAGAGGCACAAAAGCCTAATCCAAATATTTATTAGAGGCTCGTGTTCTTCTTGGTTGTTCCAATAGCTTCCATAAGGGGAGCAACATCGCTCCGCCAATCAGACCGAAACCAACACTAAAAGCCAATACCAGACCCACGGGAATCTCAATTGACTCCCAGTAGAGGAATCTTAGGGATACCGGCTTAATATTTTGAATGGATAGCAACGCGATCGCTCCGATCCATCCAGCTACAATTAAGGAGGAGAGTAAGTTAGCCAAAGTTTTCATTGGTCGAGCTGTTATTATATCATTTACTAATGATCGCCTAGACGCATGGCTAAAGCCAAAGAGGAAATCGAGTTCAAGTAACATGAGGTGCTGTGTATGGCTCCACGAAGTAGTGACGCGATAGAACGGCTTACAGAGGCGATCGCTGCCAGTCGTGAATTAACAGACCGGCAGCTCAATGCCTTAGCGGCAACGGTGGAGAGGACTAGCCAAAAAGTGGAGAGGACTAATCAAAATGTTGATCGTGCAGTGGCAGGAATGCAACAATCCGCCGATCGCATTGAACACCAAGTTGGGCTGATGTCTGAGCATCTCACCGCGTTTGATATCAAAATCGAGGGATTAGATCACCGCATTGAAGAGCTCACTAATGCGATTAATGGACATTTAAAGGTAGCCGAGAAGCAAGCTGATAATATTACCGAGTTGACCAAGCTGGTAACGAGTCAGGCGAATATGGTGGCAACGCTGATTAACCGCAATGGTTAGGGCTTGGGAGAATAAGTAACAAGTAACAAGTAACAAGTAACAAGGGGGAAGAGATGGGGTGTGGGAAGATGAGAATCCTCCCATACCTCCCAATACTACTCGAATAAGCTCATCCCCCTATCTCCCCATCTCCCCATCTCCCCATCTCCCCATCTCCCCATCTCCCCATCTCTATCCTAGAGCAGGCTCCATCTTATCGATCATTTCCTTCATGGCTTGAGCAATTTGGTTCTGCTGTTCTAAGGAGTTGGTCTCCATATAGACGCGCATGAGAGGTTCAGTCCCTGAGGGACGTAATAACACCCAACTACCTCCATCTAAATAGAGTTTAATACCGTCTTTACGACCTACTTCTTTAACCTTAATGCCAGCAACTTCTGTGGGAGGATTACTAGTACAGGCTTCTAGAACAGCTGCTTTATGGGCGTCATTCAGATGCAAATCTAGGCGCTGATTAAATAGAGGACCATTGGCTTCGGCAATTGCTTCTTCCACGAGTTGGGATAAAGGCTTACCTTCATAAGCGATCGCTTCTGCCACTAACATATTGGCTAGAATGCCGTCCTTTTCGGGAATATGTCCAATGATACTCAAACCACCTGACTCTTCGCCGCCAATGAGTACCTCGGTTTCCCGCATTTTTGCACCAATGTACTTAAAGCCTACCGCTGTTTCATAAATTTCTAGACCGTGTTTGAGGGCAAAGTTATCCAACAGATGGGTAGTGGCAACGGTACGGACAATTGCCCCAGTTTGAGCTTTATTTTTGATCAGATGACGTGCCAACAACAGTAATACGGTATTGGGGGTCAGAACATTACCCTGTTCGTCTACAATACCAAAACGGTCAGCATCACCATCGGTAGCTAAACCCAAATCAGCATTATCTTGCTTAACAGCCTCTACTAGTTCCACCAGCTGGTCTTGCTTTGGTTCTGGCATACCCCCACCAAATAAGACATCGCGGGCAGTATGGAAGGATTCGGTTTCACATTCACAGTGTTCTAGTACCGCATCTAGATAGCCACGAGAAGTCGAGTAAAGGGCATCGTACTTTACCTTCAGGTGAGCACTACGAATTTTCTCGACATCCAACAGGGTGTAGATAAACTTCAAATAAGCTGGTTTAGGGTCAAAGGTGGAAATCTTATCGCCATTCTTCCCGCTAGGAGGCGCATCATCTGACCCTTCAATATTGGCAACAATTGTATCAGTAATTTCTGGTGTGGCAGGTCCAGCATAATCAGGGATATATTTGATGCCACAATAGGGTGCTGGATTGTGAGATGCAGTAAACATCAGTGCCCCAGCTGAGTTAAGCTCACGGGCATTATAAGCAATTACCGGTGTGGGACAATCCCGTTCCACAATTTTCACAGTCCAACCCAAATCTGCCAAAATTTCCGCCGCCGTGCAGGAAAACTGGTCCGCCAGAAAACGGGGGTCGTAGCCGATCAAAACCGGACGGTCTTTAGTGTAGGCAGTTTCTAGATAACTACCGATCGCACGGGTTACCTTACAGACATTGGCAAAGGTAAAGTCGTCGGCGATAATCCCCCGCCATCCATCGGTGCCAAACTTAATCTTCTTAGGGCTGTTTGCTACACTCATTTGGGCTAATTTTCTCAAATTCAACTAGATCTTAATCCATATTCTCTATCCCTAAGAGGTATCATTACACTAGATTTACATGATACATTGGTAGCATTACTAAGTTAATGATCGACCCATACCGTCCCCTGTTACCACTACAAGGATATATTAATCGGAGCTGTAAGCTATGGTAGCCCAGACTGAAACCCAAACTCGACAAACGGTTCAATCCGAAGTTGCTCGTCTGCGGGAAGATTTGCGTCTGAGAGACCAGCTGGTGCAGCAATTATCTCAGGAACTCTTCCGCCTGGTAAAAGGTAATGCTAACTTCATGCCTCAGCCGGAGGTTTCTGAACGCCACCAGGCTCAAATGCGCTCTTTACGAGACCAACTGCAAGAAGTGGAGCAGCAGGTTAAATTTTACCAAGAGCAGATTACAGCCCGCGATCAAGAAATTTATCAATTGCGGCAGTCAGTTCAGGAGTTGACTGACCGTTCACGTATGCTGGAACAAGTAGTACAGGAACTACCGCAGATTTATCGCCAGAAGTTTTCTGAACGGATGATACCAGTCAGAGAAAAGGTGGCGATGTTACAACGGGAGAACCGGCAGCTTCATACTGAGTTACAAAGTGTCAGCTACCGACTAGCAGTAAGGAACCGGAATATTACCCGGGTTGATTTACCTAGTTTCTCTCCGGGTACTGGTGGCCCAATTCCCACTTTTGGGAGTCTGTAGAGTATGGCTTAAAGCAGCTCATTTGGTAGTGCGAGATTTTGGGTAGTGTGTTTCCTATAGCACAAACGTCTAGTTCGTGATCTGTCAGATGCGAGCAAGATGCTCGCACTACCCCAGAATGCGTTACTTGGCCTATTATGATGGAATAGATGTAGGTTGGGTCGAGGTAACGAGACCCAACACTTCTAGTGGGCTGTGTTGGGTCACGAAGAAAGCTTTACCCAACCTACATTTATAGTATACCTTGAATCCCTCTGGGTACATGGTAGCAGGCTTCTGACTCAGGGATATGGACGCGATCGCATGATGTATCATACCAAATTCGCTTGCACTCGTTATGGATAATCAGGCGAATTTAAAATTATCCTAACACCTAGCACCTAAGGAGAATCAATGGCAATGGTGACATCCCTAGTTATCTCAAAGAGTCAAATAATTCTATCCTTAGAAGATTGGATAGAAAATCCCCCAGATAATACCGAATGGGTAGACGGGGAATTAAGGGAGAAAACTGGCATTACCCTCAAGCATAGTGAGATACAAACTAATTTGAGCTTCTACTGGAAGATTTATTAGCATGATATTGAGACCAACTATGAACAAGGATTCCTTGTTGAAGGGTCTGATTGATATATCCCAAACCCTTGGTTGCTTTTGCCTTGGTTTTGTGCTATTATTGTACAATGAAAAAATGTGCGCACCTATATACTGTGGGTTTCGGTGACAGGCAAGATGCCTGCTCCACAAGGAGTTAATGAAGAGAATTTGGTACAAATTAGGTGTTTGCGATCAGCTGCGCTGGTGTCCAAAGCAATCGCGAGATATCCGAGCATCACATTACAGATATCCCACATATTGCAAATATCATACATCTTGTAGGGGCGGGTAATGGGAAAATCTAGACCATTTAACCCGAATATTGGAAGCAAAACCCGCCCTGTCGATATCCTTTCGGTTAACGTAACTAACCGCAATTTGGGACATTTAACCCGAATATTATGATCAAAACCCACCCTGTCAGTATCCTTTCGGTTAACGTAACCAAGCGCGAGGTTATCGCGAGGGCGGGTGCGAGTTCCAAAGTTATCGTAAAATGCGATAAGATATCACGCTTACCCGCCCCTACGAATATCTGGAATTTTGACTAATGCCCAAT
>JAAHGR010000394.1 GCA_010672425.1 Symploca sp. SIO2E6 | reverse complement strand
GTTGCGCCTCACTGTTGAAGGATTGATGGAACGTAAGGAACACGACCTGATTAACCATGATGGTAATGGTGATCCCAACAAAGCCTATGGCTTACTCCATGCCGCAGATCCATCTATGCGCATCTCCCCTCGTACTGGGCCACCCACACCGGATGACTTTGATGAACTCTTGGCAAGGGTCTGGAAACAGCCAGCATTTTTCTTAGCCCACCCCCAAGCGATCGCTGCTTTTGGTCGAGAATGTACATTCCGGGGTGTTCCCCCGGCAACCGTTGAGCTATTTGGTTCCCCCTACATCACCTGGCGAGGGGTTCCGGTAGTTCCCAGTAATAAGTTGAAGGTAAACGAGGGCAAAACCAATATTCTGCTGATGCGAGTTGGCGAAGCCGCCCAAGGGGTGGTGGGTCTACAAAAAACTGGCGTGGCTGGAGAACAAGTGCCAGGGGTTTCCATGCGCTTAATGGGCATTAATGACCAGGCGATCGCCACTTACCTGGTTACCATCTATTTTTCCGTAGCCTGCCTCGTGCCCGATGCCCTGGCCGTTTTGGAGAACGTAGATGTTACGACCTACCATAATTATGACTGAACAACAAGGTTTAAATCTTTCCTCATCGCCTCAGAACAGTCAACCCCTTGAAAGTTCTTTCGGAGGGGATCTATCCGATGCCCAAATCTTAGATCAGATATTGAATCAGCTCTTTGCCCAGCTACCCGAACCCAACTTGTCTCCGACTCAAATGAGTGAGGCAGTAACCAAAAGCACAACCACACCCAGCACTGCTGCTACCGAAGCTAATCGGCAAGGGCATCAAGTACCCAGTCAGTCTTCAAGCAGTGGCAATGGCATAACAGGGATGGAGGATCTCCTACCCGACTCAGCCGAATTACAGCGTCTGTTTGAGCAAGGCATGGGAGCAGTTCTGCCAAATGAACCTCCAGTAGCAGTGCCCCTGTCCCCTGGAAGCACACCGAAGTTTTACTTTTTGCCAGACTCAAAACCAGTGGAGTCAACTTCATCCAAGGCTTCAACTGATCAGCAAACTTCGCAATTTCCCCAGGATAGCTTTGATGTGGAAGCAGTAAGGCGAGACTTCCCCATTCTGCACCAACAGGTTCATGGTAAGCCACTGATCTGGATGGATAATGCAGCCACCAGTCAAAAACCCCAGAGTGTGATCGATACCCTATCCCAGTTCTACGAGCAGGATAATTCCAATGTACACCGAGGAGCTCATACCCTAGCAGTGCGCTCTACCAATGCCTACGAAGAGGCTCGGGAGAAAATTCAACGATTTCTGGGCGCAAGTTTAGCCACGGAAATAGTCTTTGTACGGGGTACGACCGAAGGGATTAATCTGGTGGCACAAACCTATGGTCGCAAGCATGTTAAAGCTGGGGATGAGATTTTGCTCACTACTTTAGAGCACCACTCTAACATTGTGCCCTGGCAGATGCTAGCCCAAGAGAAAGGAGCCGTGTTAAAGGTTGCTCCTATTAGTGATCAAGGAGAAATCCTCCTAGAGGAATATCAAAAACTGCTCAGCGATCGCACCCGTATTGTTGCCCTGAGTCATGTTTCCAATGTGTTGGGAACAGTGCTACCTATCAAAACTATGGCAGCTATGGCTCATCGCTATGGTGCTACGGTTGTGGTCGATGGGGCTCAATCGGTTCCCCATTTCCGAACCAATGTTCAAGACCTGGGGGCTGACTTTTATGTTTTCTCCGGTCACAAACTCTTTGGCCCCACTGGTATTGGTGCTCTCTATGGCAAGGCAGCTTTACTCAAAGAGATGCCCCCCTGGCAAAGCGGTGGCAACATGATTGAGTCTGTCTCCTTTGAAAAAACCACCTTTAAAGACATTCCGGCTAAATTTGAAGCAGGTACCGGTAACCTGGCGGCAGCCGTAGGTTTAGGGGCAGCCATTGACTATCTCAATCAGATTGGTTTTGAAGCAGCAGCTAAACATGAAGAAGCATTGATGGCCTATGCCACAGCGGCAATGGCTGCTATTCCCGGATTGCGCCAGATTGGCACAGCGCCGGGAAAGGTCAGTACACTCTCCTTTATCCTCAAGAATATTTCGACCGAGGAGATGGGGAAATTCCTGGATAGTGAAGGCATTGCCGTGCGTGCGGGACATCATTGTGCCCAACCCACTATGAAACGGTTTGGGGTAACCAGCACTGTCCGTCCATCCTTAGCTTTTTACAATACCTTTGGAGAGGTAGACGCGCTGATAGCAGCAATTAACAAAGCAAAACACCAGCTATCCTAATTAAAGAGAACCCATCCCATGGTTTACACATCGGAGCAGCCACAACAGAGTGTAAGTATTCGTGCAGCCAAGAAACTAGCCTGCACCAAGAAATCCCCACTGCAAATGCGGGCTATTTCACCACGCTGGTTGCTCCAGCTATTGCCTTGGGTTGAAGTGTCAGGGGGGACTTACCGTGTCAACCGACGGGATGTCAGGATTTTAGAGAACGTTGCTGCAAACGAGGACGGAGAAAAGAACATTGACATCTTAAGTAGTCACGAAGGGGAACCTACCCTCACCCAAACCTTTGTTGACTACGACGATGATCCGCCGGAATATCCCTTAAGGGTGGCTCAAACGATTGTGCGGGTGCATACCCGGGTCAGTGACCTCTACAGTAATGCCAGAGATCAATTGCAAGAGCAGTTGCGCTTGACTATTGAAGCGCTAAGGGAGCGCAAGGAATGGGAAATTGTCAATAACCATGGCAATGGCGATCCAGACCAGGCTTTTGGCTTACTCCACAGGGCGGATCCTTCCATGCGAATCTCAACCCGCACAGGCCCCCCTACCCCGGATGATTTTGATGAACTTTTGGCTAAGGTGTGGAAACAACCTGCTTTTTTCCTGGCTCACCCCAAGGCGATCGCTGCCTTTGGTCGGGAATGCACTCGTCGTGGGGTTCCCCTAGCCACAGTGAACCTGTTTGGATCGCCCTTTATCACCTGGCGTGGGGTTCCCATTATTGCCAGTAACAAACTTGCTGTGGACGCCAAAGGCAAATCCAATATTCTGCTGATGCGCGTGGGTGAAGCGCAGCAAGGAGTGGTGGGGCTGCGTAAAACAGGTTTGATTGGCGAACATGAAGAGATTCCAGGTGTATCCGTGCGGTTGATGGGCATTGACCACAAAGCGATCACCTCCTACCTCGTCACCCTTTACTTTTCCGCCGCTGTACTGGTTCCCGATGCTTTGGGAGTCCTAGAAAATGTAGATATTGGTTGCTACTATGATTAGGTGTTAGGTGTTAGGTGTTAGGTGTTAGGGAAATTCCCTAATTGAAGAAGTAAACCAACTTCAATTTTCAATTTTCAATTCTTCAACGTAATTGGCATTGTTTCCGGAGCAGAAATAACCCTACCAATCAAGCAGCTTTGCTGGTGACCAAATGTTTTCAACTTCCTGATACATTCATCAGTGTTTTCAGCGGGAATAGCAGCCAGGAGTCCACCAGAGGTTTGAGGGTCAAATAACAACTGATATTTGGCTACATCATTAGCCCGGTTGGCATTATTGATGTAGATGGCTAGTCGTAAATTTTGAGGATGTAGGGAACTAGTAATTCCTGCTTGCACAGTTTCTCTGGCTCCTGGCAAAATCGGTATGGCATCTAAGTCTAATTCAACCCCTACTTGGGAGGCTTTTACCATCTCGTACAGGTGTCCGAACAGCCCAAATCCAGTAATGTCAGTGCAGGCTGTTGCGCCGGATTCAAGAAGGACTTGAGCAGCGGTTTGATTGGAGAGTAACATGGATGCGATCGCTTGCTCAATCCAGCGACCTTTGGCTTGGTAGCGCATATCAGCTGCAAACAGTGTTCCTGTACCAATAGCTTTGGTAAGGATCAACACTTGCCCCGGTTTCATCCCATTTTTGCGCAGAAGTTGGTCAGGATGAACTAACCCGTTGCAGGATAGACCAAAGGCTAATTCTGCACCTTCAGTGGTATGACCACCAATTAAGGGACTTTGACTCTCTTGTAGAATCTTATTAGCTCCCGACATCAATTGATAGAGGGTTTCCTCGATCTTTTCGTCTGTCCCGTAGGGAATAGTAACAATTGCTAGGGCACTTTGAGGGGTTGCTCCCATAGCAAAAATATCACTCAAACAATGATTAGTGGCAATTTGGCCGAAGATATAGGGGTCATCGATCAAGCTACGAAAATAATCGACAGTTTGTACCAGCAATTGACCGGCTGGCACTTGCAAAACAGCTGCATCATCTGGGTCCCCCAATCCAATCATAATATCGGCTCCTCCCATGAGCGGCAGCCGTTTGATCACCTTTTCTAGGGTTGTACTACCGACCTTTGAACCACAGCCTGCACAGTGCATTTTGGGTGGAATTTCCCATCTCCCCGTCTCCCCGTCCCCCCGTCCCCGCCTCCCCGCGTCCCCGCCTCCCCCCATCTCCCCATCCTCATCCATTGACGGTAAATCCTCAAACTTATCCATAAATTTACGGTCAATTTGGTCTTTCCATAGCCACAGCAGCGGTGAGCGCCACTCCAAAAATGACCAAGAAGCGATCGCTTGTTTGTCCCCGGTGCCAATTAAACTTAAATATCGAGCCTGAGGATGGTAAGGAAGCAGTTTTTGCCCCAAGACAATCCGTCGCAGATTTTCAAATAAGGGCTTTCCCTGACGCACCGCAAATACCCCAGCTTTAGGGCGCTGGTAGTTTTGCATAGTGGCAATATCTCCAGTAGCAAAAACATTGGGGTGGGAAATCGACTGCAAGGTATCGGCGACGAGAACAAATCCCCGCTCATCGGTGGCAAGTCCTGAGGCTTGAAGCCAACTGGGAGATGAGGCTTGAGTCACCCAAAAGATCTGATGGCATTCGATTTTTAAGCCAGAGTCGCAGATTACCCATTTTGGTAAATTTGTAATCCGTTCACGTAGCGTGCGCGTAGTGCGAGCATCTTGCTCGCTGTCCGTATTTCTGTCGGAGGGCAAAGCATTTGGATTGTCTAACTCGGGTTTCACTGATGAATTATCGCCCAAATGCTTTGCCCCTACATCACTAACCTTTTCCCCTAAATGAAGCTTAATCCCTCGCTCAAGAAGAATTTTTTCTAAGTGACGGCTGACCCTCCAATTGTGATGAGGTAGCAGTTTAGTACCTCGATGGAATAAATGAATTTGTAACTTCTGGGTCAATTGACCGAAGGCTTCTGCCTTCCGAAGGCAGAAGGCAGAAGGCAGAAGGCAGAAGGGTTTTCCTTGCTCCCTTCTTCCTTCTGGATACAAGCCTCGTCGTTTACGACGGAAGGGGTTTGGGAGGAGTCCAAGCTCCTTCCAAACCATAAAACTTTTGCCTTCTGCCCTATAACTTCTGCCTTCGAGCGAAGCGAGTTGACCAGCATCGGTTAATATTTGATGTAATCTTGCTTGCACATTGAGGGCGAGTTCCACTCCACCGGCTCCACCCCCGACAATACCCAAGGAGAGAGGGTCTGTAGGACTTTGTTCCACCTGGGCAGCGATTTGCTCCCAGGCTGCCAAAAACTGGGGAACCGGTTTAGCAGGAATCGCATACTTAGCCGCACCCGGTGTTCCCACCGTTGCTGGCGTACTGCCAATATCAATAGATAAATAATCAAAAGCAACAGGAGGATGATTGGCACAAATGACTTTCTGTTCCGTTAACTCCAGACCAATCGCTTGGTCTAAATATAACTGGGCTTTGGCAAACACCGCCAGACGACGCAAGTCAATGTGAGTTTCATCGTAGCTATAAAAATCAGCTACATGACCTGGTAGCATTCCCGAATAGGGGGTGTGGGCATTGTCGGTAATCAGGGTTATACGGACACCAGGCAGAGGTTTCATGGCAAACATTTTGAGAGCGATCGCATGGCTATGACCGCCTCCCACTAAGACTAAATCTGTGGTGATTGGGTAAGGAGATTGCTGCATGATATCATGTTTGATTGAGCACTTACACTTTTTGTCTACTTTTAATAAAATAATTATCAAATCGTCTAATAACAATAAACATCAGGTTGTTTGAGATACATTAGATGGAAACTATCTACAGAGTTGACAGGAGAAATTCATCCTATTGTTATCCTCTTTTGGAACCGTCAGATTTAGAGGAAACCTTTTTACAATTAGCCCAACAGTGGCGTGTCGAAACTGGGATGATGTCTTTAGTCTCCAAGATGGTAATCCACCCAGCTTATCAACGTATTATTGGGATGGGTCAACCGGTTGTACCGCTGATTTTACGGGAACTAGAACGGGAACCGGATCATTGGTTTTGGGCATTGCAATCGATTACAGGTGCTAATCCTGTTGGGCAAGAACAGCGGGGTCGGTTGACCCAAATGGCCGGAGCCTGGATACAATGGGGCAAAGATCATGGCTACAGATGGTAGGTTGGAAAAGTAAAAGGAAGACAAATTTCCCCATCTTAGAGCTACTGAGTATCGCATTACGAGTAAAGCTTCAGTCATTAGTCATTGGTCATTGGTTATTAGTCATTAGTCATTGAGCATTTCTGTACAAAACCGGCCTGATAATTGTATAAATAACAGTAGGGGCGTATTGCATACGCCCAAAGTATTGCATACGCCCAAAGTATTGCATACGCCCAAAGTATTGCATACGCCCAAAGTATTGCATACGCCCAAAGTATTGCATACGCCCAAAGTATTGCATACGCCCAAAGTATTGCATACGCTTTTACCAGAGGTTTAATGATGAAAAAGAATTTTTTCCTAGCCTTTCTGTTACTCCTGTTACTGCCGATTACTGCCTGTTCCCCTAGCTCTAATTCTACATCATCAGATGGAGCTCAGGTGAAAGCTTTTACCACTGGAGCAATTCCTGATCAAGATCCCGAAAAGTTACAGCGACTCTATGGTAAGTTAGCAACTTACCTAGAAGCGGAGTTAGGAGTCCCAGTAGAATACAAGCCTGTGACTGACTATGCAGCAGCAGTGAGTGCCTTTCGGGTGGGAGACTTAGATCTCGTCTGGTTTGGTGGACTGACTGGTGTTCAAGCAAGGTTACAGGTAGAAGAGGCTGAAGCGATCGCTCAACGAGATATCGATGCCCAATTCCATACTGTGTTTATCGCCAATAAAAGTAGTGGCATCAAACCCATTAAAGACATTAAAGATTTAACAGTTTTGAAAGACCGTACCTTGACCTTTGGCAGCGAATCATCTACCTCTGGACGTTTGATGCCCCAGTATTTTCTCGAACAAGCAGGGGTAACTTTAGAGGATTTTCAAGGGGAAGTGGGGTTTTCCCAGTCCCACGATGCCACGATTAAATTAGTTGAGGCAGGAACCTACGAAACGGGAGCCTTGAACGAACAGGTTTGGGAGAGTCGTGTGGCA
>JAAHGR010000393.1 GCA_010672425.1 Symploca sp. SIO2E6 | reverse complement strand
GCGACTATCAGATGATTTAAAGAATAGTGCATCGGATGTTGATTGGCGAGCTTTAGCGGGATTTAGAAATGTTTTGGTTCATGATTATTTAGGAGGAATCGATCTGGAGAGAGTTTGGGATGCTGTCGCAAACTATTTACCTAGCTTAGAACAGGCAATTAAACAAATTAAAGCTGCCAATTCATAACTTAAACCCTAATATCGCTTGGTTGTCTGAGCAAGCTAGCGATCGCACTCCCCACACTTCCCACACTCACCACACTATCGGCTCTCCCGGACTAATGTTGATAAGCTGAGGTTATCATTCCTGTGATCCTTACAGAGCAAGGATCACAGGAATATATTTTCGAGGAAGCTGTCATAAATACCGGAGTTTCCAACACAAGTACGGGAGAGCCAATATAGCGCTACGCACATACATTAGGACGATATTTTTCTGATGTGTTCCTCTGTGCCTGGAGTGGTGAGTTTCCTAAATGTCCTAACCAAAATGCGTAGTGCTATACCAGTTGTCAGCCTTTTCAATCTGAATTACGCTTATCAATAGAGATGACTCCTTTGAAATCATGTCCATAGAAGTGAGATAATCCCCCTTTTACTACTATAGAGAGAGACAAAAGAGGGATTATTTAGTCAATTTTTGCTAGATTTAGACAGGAAATCAATCTTCTTGAGACAAGGACAGATTGCTCTGGGTTGGCAAAGAAGCTACTGGTTGTGTCTTGACTACTGCAGATTGTAGCATCTGAGTGTTGGTGACCGAATCATTGGCTAGAGTAAATAGAGGATTTGATAAAATCCCTGCCAAAGATGTCGCAATTACCGAGAGCACCAAACCTACTTGCAAGGGACGCATACCGGGTAGAGTCCAGCGGATTTCTGGGTAATTTTTCACCGAGTCTGACATTTCTTGGGGTTCTTTGACTACCATCATCTTGACGACGCGAATGTAGTAGTAAATTGAGACTACACTAGCAATCAAACCTAGTAATACTAGACCATAAATTCCCGCTTGCCAACCGGCCCAAAACAGGTAGAGTTTACCAAAAAATCCAGCTAATGGTGGAATCCCACCGAGGGAGAGTAAACAAATACTTAAGCCTAGAGTCAGGAGTGGGTCTTTTTGATACAGACCAGCATACTCGCTAATTTGGTCAGTGCCGGTACGTAAACTGAAGAGAATTACACAGGTAAAGCCTCCCAGATTCATGAACAAATAAACCAACAGGTAAAACACCATACTGGCGTAACCAGCTTGGGTACCAGCAATGAAACCAATCATGACGAAACCAGCCTGAGCAATGGAAGAATAGGCTAGCATCCGTTTCATACTGGTTTGGGTGAGAGCCACCACATTACCCAAAACCATGCTTAAAATTGCTAGGGCAGTGAAGACAAATTGCCACTGCTCAGTTACTGATGGGAAGGCAGTAAGTAAGAGACGGATGGCTAGAGCAAAGCCAGCTGCTTTCGAGCCAACGGAGAGGAAGGCAACTACTGGAGTCGGAGAACCTTCGTAAACGTCAGGAGTCCATTGGTGGAAAGGAACTGCGGAGATTTTGAAGGCAATACCTGCGATCGCAAATACTAAAGCAATCAAGATTCCCAAAGAGGGACCTGATTCTAAAGTGACTATCCCAGTAGCGATCGCTTCTAGTTGAGTTTCTCCTCCGGATAAACCGTACAACAAGGAGAGACCATACAAAAATACCGCTGAACTTGCTGCTCCAATTAGCAAGTATTTTAATGCCGCCTCATTAGAACGAGGGTCACGCTTCATGTAACCCGTCATCATGTAGGAAGCAATACTCAGGGTTTCCAGTGAGATAAAAATCGTCACCAGCTCATTTGCTCCACAAAGGAACATTCCTCCTAAGGTAGCAGTGAGCAAAAGTCCGATAAATTCAGCTAAAGAGGTGCCAGCCTGCTGCACATAACGGATTGACATCAAAATCGTGACGGCAGCTGATAAGGCAACAAGGGCACGAAATGCCACACTGAGGGTGTCACCGTTGAAGCTGCCTAGAAAAGAGATCGGATTAGCAACATCCCATTCTTGGTACAGAACAACTACACTGAGCAACAGACCCCCAATCGCCACATAGGGAATTCCTTTAGCAGAACTCCTACCAGCAACCAGATCAATGACTAAAACTAGTAAGAGGGTAATAATGATAATTCCCTCTGGTAAAATTCTCCCAGCATTCAGCTGAGCAGCAAGATTGGCAAAATCCATAGGTTCTATGTTTATGGTCTATGGTTATTCTAGGTATCTAAGTTAACTTGTCTTATCATATCGGTGATGGTTGCTGCTTGGTTGTTTGTTAGTTGTTATTTGTTTTTTGACAAACAACCAACAACTAACAATAAATAACACGTTAGCGTAGCGGCACGTTAGCGTAGCGGGGCGAAGCCCAGTTCAATCCCCCGTGTTGTCTTCCGGGGGATGAGTTAACATACTACAACGCTACAATACTACATTGTTCCAATTTAGCAGCTAAAGTCCCAGCGTGACGCCACCAGTAATAACCTCCGGCCCATTGCCGTGAAGGGAAATGTCCTACAGGCATTGGTGGAGTTTGAGTAAAAGGCAAGCGTAGCTTGAAACTAGACCTCGATTGCAGGGTGTTAGAATTGTGCAGTGGCCAACCCACGCGATCGCAAAAACTCGGATAATCTCCTGCAACTTCTTCATAAATCTGTTTTTGGACAGTGAAGCTAAAGCGTCCTTCGCTGTATTTGTGCCACAGTTGGTCAATAAGCAATAAATCCTGACAGGGTAAATTTTTAATATCAGCGGTTTGCAAGTAATAACCGGGTCGCCTGCCTAAGGCTTGACAGAGTAAATCCCAAGTTTGGTTATCTGCTTCCTGCCATTTTTTTCGAGCTAATAAATCCCGTAGCCCACTATAGTGAACTCGATAGTCAATGCCTTGGTCGTTGGTCAAGAAACCGGGTTTCTGTTGGGGAAATGCTGAGTTTTCCTGGTCGTAGTCACGAGAAACCCGGTTTCTGAAAATACTTGGGCTCTCTAATTCTGAAGCTAAAGCCTGTGTACTAGTCTGAGGAATTACTGACTTAGCTACTGTTGGTTGGGAATGAACTGCTTGTAAAACCTCATGAGCCGACTGGTAACGCTCAGAAAGGGTATTTTCCAGTAACTTATCCAGAATACAACCCAAGCGATCGCTTACCACCTTACCACCAGGTAAATGATGCCGCCAGGCCCAACGATTATGCATAATATCAAACATGTCTGCTGGAGGTATCCCTGTGAGCAAGTGAATGCAACTCACACCTAAACTATAAAGGTCACTGGCGGGGAAGGCTTTACCCTTGATTTGCTCTGGTGCCATATATTCAACAGTTCCCACCATCGTACCAGTCTGCTGCAAAGCGGTGTTACTAAGCAGTTTAGCTACCCCAAAATCAATCAGCACTGATTGATGATCACTGGGACGGTGGATAATATTAGCTGGCTTGATATCTCGGTGGATGACTTGGCGATCATGGATATACTGGAGTACTGGTAGCAAATTCCTGAGCAGTTCCCAAATTTGTTTTTCCCCAAACTGTCCTACTTGCTGCAATGCCTCTTCTAGATTCTGCCCCTCGATCAACTCTTGTACCAGATACAGCTGCTTATTTTGTTCAAAGTAAGCCAAAAGTTTAGGGATTTGTGGGTGTTCTCCCAACTGCTCAAGACGTTCTGCTTCTTGGCGAAATAATTCACCTGCCTTGTTTAAAATTGAACCACCACGGCTGGGAAAAGCAAATTGTTTAATAACACAGGAAGGCTTACCAGGAATATCTTCATCTACTGCCAAAAAAGTTCTACCAAAGCCACCACTACCAATCGGACTCATCCCACGATATCTCTGCCTCAGCAATAATTGGGCACCACAACTGCGACAATAGAGAGCCGAGTCTGGATTTATAGGGGTAAAACAGCCAGGAGTGACACAGTAACTCATTGGTTATAGGAGAATTTAGAATTTAGAATTTAGAATTTAGAATTTAGAATTTAGAATTTAGAATTTAGAATTTAGAATGGAGAATTGGGAATTGGGAATTGGGAATTGGGAATTGGGAATTGGGAATTGGGAATTGGGAATTGGGAATTTAGAATTGGGAATTGGGAATTGGGCGTATGCAATACGCCCCTACGGTCTTGACTGAAAGTTATACACCGTATTTGGTATAATACCAAACAATAATGGCGATGGCAACCAACAAAGTGCTCAAAACTGGGATAAATTCTTCCTTACTTGTTACTTGTTACTTGTTACTTGTTACTTGTTACTTATGCTCCCAAAACCTAACTAGTTATCCACCCTACTTTCAATTTCTTTTTGAATGGACTTAGGAACCTGACTGAGAAAGTCATAGCCTGTTTTGGTTTCGAGTTGGTCAACTGAAACTCGGTATTTTTCCCAGGATGAGCTGGTATTTTTTCGATTGGGTACATCTACAGCAATAACTCGTGTATCTGTCGATACTCCTCTAACTCCCTGTCCAGGTTTATCTAAAACCACAATTACCTTCCAGGTATAAGTAGGAGGAATTACCTGTTTGTTTTTACCAATCTGGTCTCGTTTGCCATAAACTCCAGCAACAATATAAAGTTCCTTACCCTCATCTACCAAGTCCCGACAATACTCTTCTAAATCTTTCCATGCCCCTCGGTTATTATTGGGAGTCTGTGGCACAATATTAGTCATCAAGAAGGTAGCGGAATTGTCTTGTACATTAGCTGTTCGGTCAGCTGACGGTGTCA
The DNA here is from genome assembly GCA_010672425.1 of Symploca sp. SIO2E6. GTDB lineage: Bacteria > Cyanobacteriota > Cyanobacteriia > Cyanobacteriales > Coleofasciculaceae > Caldora. The sequence goes on along the minus strand of JAAHGR010000393.1, from coordinate 2,628 downwards.
TGTGCCCCCGGTCATAACCACTCCTAGTGTAGTCAGTAGGAGTTACCTGATACCAATCTGCCGGTAGGGATTCATCAGAACGAAAGTCATCCTGTCTTTCGGCATTACCCAACCACTTGCTATTAAGTTGCCAAGCTACCCAATTAGGTGTTCCCCTGCCTCGATTGTAGGACAAGGCATACTGAGACTTTTCCATCAGGTAGTTATTCGGATCTTGCCCAGCATTACTGGGATTTCCCAGTGCTAGGTGAGATTGAGTTGTTGGCTCTAGCAGCGCCTCACATCCGGTGGTAAATGTGAGCAGTAGGGTTGTGAAACTAAGAAATATAGCGTTTCTCATGATTGATGAGGTACAAAGATTCTGGTTTTTTGGGAATAGGGAATGGGGAATAGGTTCGTCAAAATTGGATGTACCTCACGGGTGCGAGAGCTGCTATAGTTTGGTTTTTACCTGTTAGGATGAGTATCCCATACATTGGAAAAAACTTGAGTAGTGGGAGCATCTTGCTCCCTAGAACTACCCTAAAGGGAGCAAGATGCTCCCACTACTTAATTTAATGAAAAGCACTAATCAAGATAACCCATCAAATCTTCATACCCATCTATGTTATTGGAAGCAATGGGACGATTAGATATGGTGTTGCTGGTAGTCAAAGCCAGATTACTAGAGGCAATCGGACGATCTCCTGACACAGAGATCGTATCATAGACTTTGATTTCACTGGCAACAATGGGACGCTCTCCCATAGCTGAGATAGTTCCCTTAACTTCTATATTACCGGCGTCTACAGGACGATTGCCCAGTATGGAGACAGTCTCACTAATATGCAGATCACTCGAAGCGATCGGGCGGTTTCCGGGTAGGGGAGCAACGTCTGTAGCTTCTGGCTGAGCAGTCTGTGCTAATTCTAGAGCCGCATCTTTGTCCGTCTGTTTACGGCCATTGCTTTTGGCGGTAGTTTTGGTTTTGGTAGTAGTACTAGTGCTCATAATCAAATAACTTGCAACTTATGACTGAATTTTTAAGAACATTATAAAAACATTATAAAGGTTTGATAGCAAATTGGTCATTGGTCATTGGTCATTAGTCATTGGTTATTGGTTATTGGTCATTGGTCATTGGTTATTGGTCATTGGTACAAAGGACAAAGGACAAAGGACAAACAACAAACAACAAACGACTCTCTAAAATTTGTTATAATAGTAGACTGTGCCATTAGGCATAGTGGCTCCCTGAAGGTTAGCATCCCCAAAATCTACTCGCTCAAGATTCGCTCCCATCAAGTTAGCTTGGCTGAGATTCGCTCCCTGGAAATTAGCCTTGTTGAGATTAGTTCCTCTCAAATCTGTTTGGTAGCAGTCCGCCTCCCTCAAATTAGCCCCGAAGAGGTATGCTTGACTTAGATGAGCTTCACTCAAATTAGCTTGGTAAAGTTGGGCTTGGTAAAGATAAGCCCCAATCAGTTCAGCTTCGTGGAGATTAGCACTGCTGAGGTTAGTCTGGCAAAGAGTAGCTGCAACCAAGTCGGCCTCACTGAGGTTTGTCCTGATTAACTTGGCTCCAGCTAGGTTAGCTTCTCGGAGGTCAGCACTTCTGAGATTAGCGCCAATTAGGTTAGCATTGCCCAAATCTGCTTTTCTCAGATTCACCCTCCTTAAGTCAGCCCCAATCAGGTTAGCATTACTCAGATCTACCCTCTGTAAGTTAGCTCCCCTGAGATCAGCATCAACGAGTTCAGCTCCCATGAGATTAGCATAGATAAGTTCGGCTTCCTGGAGATTGGCATTGCTCAGATTAGCATTGCTGAGGATCGCACTAATAAGTTTAGTCTTACTCAAGTCAGCCCTTTTGAGGTTAACTCCTCTAAGGTTGGCTCCCCTCAGGTTGAATCCTCTGAGGTTAGCAGCACTGAGTTCCGGTACTAGATGTTGGTTGTGCTTTCTCCACTCAATCCAGCTCAGGGCACCCTTTTTGAGTAGAGCAAGATGCTCTCTATTTGCCATTCGGTTAATGGTTTTAGTTTTTAATCCTATTACTTAATTACCACCTACTGGCGTGACACACTTAAAATGTAGGTTGGGTAGAGCGATAGCGAGACCCAACACAACCGTCTCCAGCGTTGGGTCTCGTTGCCTCGACCCAACCTACTGCCGTGACACAGCTAAAAAGGTGTAATAGGTAGTAGAACTAGGTAGGTTGGGTAGAGCTTTCTTCGTGACCCAACACAACTCCCTCCAGTGTTGGGTCTCGTTGCCTCGACCCAACCTACATTTTTAGGTGTACCACGCCACTACTACTGGCAAGATGCCAGTTCCACATAACTACTACTGGCAAGATGCCAGTTCCACATACTTACTACTGGCACCGATGCCAGTTCCACCACTACTACTGGCAAGATGCCAGTTCCACCACTACTACTGGCACCGATGCCAGTTCCACATAACTACTACTGGCAAGATGCCAGTTCCACATAACTACTACTGGCAAGATGCCAGTTCCACCACTACTACTGGCAAGATGCCAGTTCCACATAACTACTACTGGCAAGATGCCAGTTCCACATACTTACTACTGGCACCGATGCCAGTTCCACCACTACTACTGGCAAGATGCCAGTTCCACCACTA
>JAAHGR010000392.1 GCA_010672425.1 Symploca sp. SIO2E6 | reverse complement strand
TCCCCAGCACCCAAATCCCTTAACTCAACTGTAACCAACACTCGCGCACTACAGCGCAACCGCCAGTCAATTTCCGCCAGAAAAATTTCTCTAGCTTGACTCAGGGAGCAACCCTGGGACAATAACTCATCAAGGCTTTTTTGTACTACATTGTAGGCATCAGGGTACTGATTAAGGATCGGAGACTGACGTTGGGTTCCCCCTTCATGACCTTGTGCTTTAACATAAATGCCTGAGCCTGCCTGGGACTCCACCAGTCCCGTTTCTTCCAACTGTCGGTATACCTTGCTGATGGTGTTGCGATGCAAACCCGTAATTTGGGCTAACTGACGGGTACTCGGTAGTTTATGTCCTGGGGGATATTGTCGCGAGGCGATTGCAAACTGGATTTGGTCGAATAGCTGCTTTGATGCAGGAATTTCGCTATCTGGTTGAATATGGTACTGAATCATTCTTCGACTCTCCAAATAGGGGTTTCGTGTTCTATAAGCTGTTAGTCTTAAGGATTTGTTATTACTATTCACTAATTTTACAGTAAATCAGGAGAAGTTCCTGAACAGGTTATAATAAATAACCATCTTGATTTTCGTCAATTCAACAATCAAAATACTCATGACCAGATAAATTTTAGATTTTAGATTTTAGATTTTAGAATCAAACGGTCACAAGCCCCTAAATTTATTTATGTAATAAATCTTTAATCTTCAAGCTTAAAATCCTCAAGCCCCTAAATTTATTTATGGGGTAAATCTAAAATCTTCAATCTTCAATCTTCAATTGTTTGACTTCCGCCCCCATTACCAATTGCTGGATCGGTGGCAATTACCAAAGTTCGGTATTACAATAAACTCACAGCAAATGAACTCTTAGAGTAGATGATTATGGAACAAGAAATGGAGACCAAGTCAATCAAAATTAAGAATGGTAGTCTACCAATCGATGCTTACCTGGCAATACCGGAGGGTGAAGGATCTTTCCCTGGTGTGGTAATATTGCAGGAAATTTTTGGAGTTAATGACCATATCCGTGATCTTACAAGACGATTTGCCCTTGAAGGCTATATTGCGATCGCCCCTGCTCTCTATCAACGCCAACAACCTGGCTTTGAGACAGGTTACACCGCCGAGGACATTAAAGTTGGCAAGGAATATAAGGAACAAACTAAGGCAGAAGAACTCTTAGGTGATATCCAGGGAGCGATCAATTACCTGATCAGCCAAACACCAGTGAAAGCCAACGGCATTGGCTGTATTGGCTTTTGTTTTGGCGGTCATGTAGCCTATCTGGCTTCTACCCTAGCAGATATTTATGCCACAGCTTCCTTCTATGGCGCTGGCATTACCAGTTGGACTCCAGGAAACGGTGAGCCTACAATTACTAGAACCAAAGAGCTCAAGAGTACGACAATCTACTGCTTCTTTGGCCAAGAAGATGCTAGTATCCCACTTACAGAGGTGAATACAATCAAAGCGGCCTTAGAAAGTAACCAAGTTCTTCACCGTATCTTTGTGTACGAGGGAGCAGATCACGGATTTTTCTGTGACCAACGGTCTAGCTACAATGAGGAAGCAGCAACTGATGCTTGGCAACAAGTAATGAGTTTATTTGAAGAAGAACTTAAGTTAGCTTGTTAGAGCTCAAGAAATACTTTTTGCAACGATTAATAGTTATGAATTCACAATCAACTAGTTCTCAAGCCAGCAATTCGTCCTTTTCGATGGATGATTTTGCTAAAGCACTGGAGGAACACGACTACGAGTTTCAAAGGGGACAGGTAGTGCAAGGCAAAATCTACAACTACGAAAGCGATGGCGTCTATGTTGATATTGGTGGCAAGTCCCTTGCTTATGTTCCCCTGAGTGAAGTTTCTTTACAATTAACACAAGAGTTATCGGAAGCACTGCCATTAAACGAGGAAATGGATTTCCTGATTATTCGGGAACAGAATTCTGAGGGACAGGTGACTCTATCACGGCGTCAGCTGCAAATTAGGCAGATTTGGGATGAGTTAGTAGAGTCACAAGACAGTGGCAAATCAATGCAGGTGCGGGTCAGAAGTGTTAATAAGGGTGGCGTTACTGTAGATTTACGAGGATTACGGGGGTTTGTGCCTCGCTCACACCTGAGCCAGCGTGAGGATTTGGAATCACTGATTGGTCAAAGCCTGACTGTAAACTTTCTGGAAGTTGATCGCGATCGCAACAAGCTGGTACTTTCCCAACGGGAAGCCATTCGCGCTGAGACTTTTAGTCAACTGGAGTTAGGGCAACTGGTAGAAGGTACAGTAGTTGCGATGAAGCCTTTTGGTGTCTTTATTAATTTTGAGAATATGACTGGGTTACTACATGTTAAGCAGGTAAGCCAAAATTCGATTGAATCTCTCCCAGCATTATTCCAAATCGGTCAACCCATCAAGGTCATGATTGCTGGCTTAGATGAGGGCAAAGGTCGGGTTTCTCTATCCACTAAAATTTTAGAAAATTATCCAGGAGAGATGCTCGAGAATATGACTGAAGTGATGGGTAGTGCCGAGGCGCGTGCTGAACGTGCCAAGAAAAAGTTATTGTCGAGTTAATAGGAATGGGGAATGGGGAATGGGGAATGGGGAATGGGGAATGGGGAATGGGGAATGGGGAATGGGGGGATGAATAACGAACTCATTACTCATTACTCATTACTCATTACTCATTACTCAGTACTCATTACTCATTACTCATTACTCATTCGTTATGATGACTGAAGAAAATAGAGGAAGCCGTACTCTCACTGTGGATATTGGTGGCAGTGGTGTCAAAGCAATGGTTTTGGATGAAGCAGGCAATCCTGTAACAGAACGTAGTCGCCTCAAAACACCCAAACCACCCAAGCCAGATGCAATTATTGAAGCGATCGCGCATTTAGCAGCAGAGCAGGGAGAATTTGAGCGTGTATCAGTAGGATACCCTGGTGTAGTCACCAATGGGATTACTAAAACAGCAGCAAATTTAGATCCAGATTGGATCGGTCTCGATTTAGCTGCTAGACTCTGGGACAGGTTGGGTAAGCCAGTACGAGTAGCTAATGATGCCGATGTGCAGGGGTATGGTGCAATTTCTGGTCAGGGAATTGAACTGGTGATTACTCTCGGAACTGGTTTTGGTTCGGCTCTATTTGTCGAAGGAAAGCTAGTGCCCAATCTAGAAGCAGGACACCATCGCTTTCGTAAAAGGGAGACCTATGAGGAACAGTTGGGACGTACAGCACTAAAAACCGTAGGCAAAAAAAGATGGAATAGTCGCTTAAAAAGAGCGATCGCTTCCTTGGAGCACCTGTTTAATTACGATTGCCTTTACCTTGGCGGCGGTGAAACGAAAAAAATCAACTTTGAGTTACCTGCCAATGTCAAAATAGTACCGAATGTCAATGGTTTATTAGGAGGTATTGCTTTATGGCGGGATTGATTTAGGTGTTAGGTTTTAGGTGTTAGGTTTTAGATATTTTCCTTGTCCCCCTTGTCCTCCTTGTCCCCCTTGTCCCCCTTGTCCCCCTTGTCCCCCTTGTCTCTCTACTCACCCTGGAATGGCAGCAAATACATGAAAAGCAATCCCATCGTTGTTCCAACCAACTCCGATATTCGGATCTGTGGAATATTGATACCTCCACGGATCTTTGGCATGATACCCATATACTGGAATAGTATAGGATGCCGGATTAGGAAGGGCATAAAAGGCAATCCCGTCATTGTTCCAACCTGAGCCGATATTCGGATTAGTGGAATACTGATATCTCCATGGATCCGTAGCATGGTAACCGTATATAGGCACAACACCTAATTCATCCTTGCCGAAAGCGAAGAACCCGATACCGTCCCGAGTCCACCCTGATCCTATATCTGGGCTGGTTGAATATTGATATCTCCACGGATCCTCTGCATGGTACTGATAGATGGGAACGATGACAGGAAGCTGAGCCATTTTGTATCTTTCTTTTGTTGACAATTATTTTAGAGATTACCACAATCGGGATTTGATTAAGTCTTTAACTTCTTGTTTCTTAACCTAAAACTCCCAAGAAACACATTGTGAAACCCTTACGCCGCAATGATTGGGGATTTTCAAGAAAATGTGTTTCACCCCATCCATTGCGGCGTAGGATCCGACCCTACACCCCACACCCTACACCCTACACCCCGCGCCGTCAGGCGCTGGGATCTTGCACGCAAAGCAAGAAAATTTAATTGACTATTGAGAAACAATTCCCAGTTCCCAATTCCCAGTTCCCAATTCCCAATTCCCAATTCCCAATTCCCAATTCCCAATTCCCAATTCCCAATTCCCAATTCCCAATTCCCAAACAACAAACAACAAACAACAAACAACAAACAACAAACAACAAACAACAAATTCAATTCCCCAAAGCAATAATCCACTCCCGCCAACGATTGAAGGAATTAGATAGGTAGGATTTGATCTTATGCCAAGAAAAGTTTTCTGCTGGAGGTAGACTCACTGGCTGATTGCCAACTGGTGAAATCTCTAACCAAGCGTTGAGGGGGGTTGGTAATGCTGTATGCAGGCGCAGGGAAATGGTTGGGTTGGAGAGAGATTGAACATAAGCAGGGGTTAAAAAGGGTTGATAAATTTTGGCTTCTGGGGTAAGTTGTTGGATAAAAGCTAGGCTGACACCTCGTGCCAGTTGTCGCAGGGGTTCCGCTTCTTGCCCAATTTGTTCCTGGACTAGGGTACTACGAGCCAGGGCATCATTGAGGTTACCTTGGTCGGTTACACTCAAATGAGTACCGCCGATGGCAGAAACTAGATATTTGGAACCACCTAAGCGAGTAAAGGCTCGCAATTGATGGTTAAGGGATGGAGTAATAAAGTCTTCTGTACTAGTAACAATTAAGGTTGGGGTCGTTACTTGAGCTAAACCGTCTTGGCCAAACAAATGTCCTGTTACTGTATTAAAAGCAATTACCTGAACTACTCGCTCATCCCGCAACTCTACTTTAGTGTCAGGTAAAGTCGCAGCGGCACATTGAAACCAGTCTGCTGGTGACTGGAGGAAGGGACTGCGATTGTCACAAAACTGCCGTAATGTCTCTAAGTCCAGTTTGCCTCCAGCCAAGGCTAAGGCAGTGTAACCTCCTAGAGAATGACCAATAACACTGACTTGTTGAGTATTAAATTTACCTCGCAGGGAACCAGACCTGCGATTGATTCGTGTTAATCTGTTGAGTACAAAGCTGACATCCTGAGGGCGATCGAGAAATTCCGAGGCTGGTAGCAAATCCCCTATTTGGTCACCGACAGAGCTGCGATCGATCCAGGTATAATTGCTGTTGGGATGCTCTACCGAGACAACGGTGATGCCGTGGGAAGCCAGATGATGGGCTAAGTAAGTTAAGAATTTGCGATCAGAACCATAGCCGTGAGAAAAAATTACCAAAGGACCCTGGGATTTACGTGCCCAGTAGAGGTCCACCATAATGGTACGCTCCCGTTGTTGGTCTTGTAACCTTAAAGTTCTCTCCCAAACATATTGGGAACCAGGAGCAGTCGGGTCAATCTTAGAGAGGAACTTCCCTTGGTCTTCAATACTCAATTCTTGTTCTAGTATCGGACTAATGGCTTTACTCTGCAAGTGGGAGGCATTGAGCTGAAGAGCGATCGCGATCGCAGAACTGGCATTTACGGTAAAATTATCCTGGGGGTAAGCCCGTAAAAAACCCAGTACGCTGAGTCCCTCGCTTTCCCTTGCTGCTGAAAATAGAGCTTCCTTTAATTCCTCTAAGCTAGCATCAGGAAGCGCCGAACCAATTTTTTCGAGTATTTGGGGACTATCAGCCGAACTGAGTAAATTATTGACAAATTTATCTGTTAGATTAGGGTTGATCTGTAGTTGCCTGGTAAGTGCCTGTTGTAACTGGGGTGTCAGTAATTTACTGTAGGGTTGGAGCTCTGAGGACAACTCGCCAGTCTGAGCAAACTCCTCCAAATCCGCGATCGCAATCGATCTTGCTAATGGTCCTAAGCGTAGGGTGAGACGGTTTGCTGCTGATACTGGTGTGGCGAAATAACACAAAGCAATGCAGATGACCCCCAGAGTACTCGGTCCAATAGCACAGCGATAGCGGCGAAAGAAGTTGCTTTTCCTGGTTAAGTCTCCGGAAGCATGATGTTGCTTTTTGTCTTGAACCGGTTGAGATACCATGCCACTGTACAAGTTAAACTGAAACTTCATAAGCACGATCTTAGCGCGATTGATGTAACTAGCAATCAATAACCCTCCCAATGACTAGATCATGAATCTACAAGTTTCCCAGGCATCTTTGCCAACAGGAGGCAGAAGGCTCCGAGAAAGAGACGCGGGGACGCGGGGACGCACCAGAGAGGGATCTTCATGCATGGTGGTGAAAATTTTTTTCATCGGGACTGCCTTCTGCCCTAGAGCCTTGTTGCAACCAAAGTGTAACTATTCCACCGAATTTGATATCATTCTTTCTTACTTGTTACTTGTTACTTGTTACTTGTTACTTGTTACTTGTTACTTATTCTCACTCGCCCTAGTTAGATATTAGTTTGCAGCATGATTTGTCTAACTTGTTTCAGGACGCGCATGATATCATAAAGTTGATTACGGTGGGGAAGTAGTAGGGAGAAAATATTAGATAGATCGTATTGTGGGTTATCTTGCACTAACAGTTTAATAAATTGGAATTCATCCCCATTGGTAATTAATCCATAGACGGGTCGTTCTGGGTTAGGGTTTCCCATCAGGTAGGTGAGGACTTGGGGTAGGGCAACAGAGAAGGCGATAGTTGATTTGGATTCAACGACTAATACCCAGAGTTGCTGTTGAATAATTAAGGTATCAATACGTCCTCTGAGTAATTCTTCTCTGTCTTCTAGGAGTAGTTCTACTTCTGATTCTGTGGTGATCAAGAAGGGTTCGTCGTATAAGGAAGCAAGGGCTAATAAGGGGGAGATGACTAAGTGATTGATGGTTCCTTCTGCTAAAGAACCGCGTTCTCTATGGCGCAGAAATCGGTTGCTAATTTGGTCTAATGTGGCTCTTTCAAAGTCGGTTAGTTCCGGTAGGTCTTGCCTAAACTCTGGGGAAAATTGCTCATTAGTTATTGGAGTAAGATTGAACCTTTCCCGCAGGTCAAGTAAGCTAGTGATTGTTTTTGATATAGGCTTGGTCTGTACCATAGTAGGAGCTGAAAATTTTGTAGGGTTGGCAAATTAAAGTTCTTCAACCATTATACTAAATTGTATTGAAGCCAAAAAATCGAACTATATCGTTTTTTTTACAAGGACTAATTAATATTATTGCCGATTTACTTTGCGGTAAAGGTATTTCCTTGAATCGATTATTTCCCCAGTCATCTAAAGTCCGTGAATACTTCGTAATATACAATTCCTTCTTTCT
>JAAHGR010000391.1 GCA_010672425.1 Symploca sp. SIO2E6 | reverse complement strand
CGGCTCCCCTAAAATTAGTAAACGCCCGAAACATTGATCAAATACCTGTCCGATGGTAGTATCTGGTGGCAATCGCTGACTCGGTTTCGCGATCGCTACTTTAACTTCCATGCTCCAAGGACGTACTTGTTGCGGCTGTGTCTGTTGGGTTAAATTAAGCTTTACTTGATGGTGTAACTGTCCATGTAATCGGGAATAAGCCCGTTGTTTAACTGTTTTGAGCAAATCCCTCTCAGCTTTAGGTCGAACTCTACTATCAACACCCTCAACCTTATTGTCATTTTCGACAATAAACTTAGCCAATACCTGAAAAGCAAAAGCACTAGCATGATGAGCAGCAATTTCTTGATAACCCTGAGCATCAACCTCACTTTTACCATCAATCAGATCCGAAATACCCCGAATCACCATCGCCGAAACCTGAGGGTTGTCATGAGCAGCATCCAAAAAGCCGATTCCTTCCATTTCCACTGCCACTGCATCCCCAAAACGAGAGCGTAAAAATTGAAAAACCTCAGATTTCGTTGAAGCAACAACCTTCTCTCCAGAAACGATAGGAGCAACAAAAACAGTAGGAGTAGGTTCAGGAATTAACGGCAATCTCTCTAACCAGTCGTTAATGTTAGCTTCAGATCTAGCTATCTTTTCCAATTTAGAAGTACTACGACCGAAATTAGCTCTAGATTTAAAACTTTCCTCTGCTTTCCCCGACTCATAGCCGTATACCTTGGTAGCAGCGACAACATCACCCAGCCGTACATCCTTGATACCACCTGCTACACCAACAAAGAGAATAACATCGGGATTAAAATATGCGATCGCCAGTTGTGTTTGTAAGGCTGCACCAATATTCCCCGGACCAATTGCTGCAATTTTCACATCCCATACTTGACCATTAGCCGAGAATGTTCCCTGCTCATAATGTCTCCCGCGAGGATGCTTATTTGGCTGGAGTCCTGTTAGATAAGTCCTAACAGCTTGGTATTCAACCGGAATAGCAGTGAGGATAACTGCACGGGGCATATTGACCTCTCATCTAGAGCATCTATTATCGGTATTACTACATTATTACAATACTTTTCCAAATTTGTATACAACGTAGGGGCGCACCGACGTGCGCCCTCTATCCGTAGGCGATTACAGGCAAGATGCCTGTTCCACAACAAATCAATCAGAAGTGGTACTTTATAATATATGGGTGAACACTTTTCCCCTAAATACAACCCAAATTTACTCTCACAGCTTATGTCTCTTATCGAATTGAATATTGAATATTCTCTGGTGTTGGGTCTCGTTGCCTCGACCCAACCTACATCGCACTTTCGTTGGAAAATCCCTAAAACCTAAAACCTCACCTAACACCTAACACCTAACACCTAACACCTATCTGAACCGAGAATTACGACAAATTGCAGCAAACCCTATGTAGGGTCTGGTGTAGGTTTCTAGGACTATGAACCACAAAGGCACAAAGAGCACAAAGAAGATAAACTGATGATTTTAATCTTGGTTGCCATCGCCAGAAACCGGGTTTCTTGTAAGAATACAGATAAAGCGATCGCAGTAATAGGGTCGTTCTTATTGCATTTGACGATAACCTTGATTCCATACCCGCCCAAACGATAACCATGGGATTAGTTGTGTTAACCGGGGGGATGCTGACAGGGCGGGTATGAAAAGGAATATTTGGGTCGAATAGTGTAAATTATTGCTAAACTCGCCCCTACACATGCTGGTATAAATAGTGCTTGGTTAAGGGGGAATGTGCAATTCAGACCTTATAGGCGCACACCTACTCCATTATTAGAATAATAGCAAAAAATAACTAAAATTACAACCAACAAAATATTATAGAGCGATCGCTTACAGCACCAACCACAAATTTTAGATCCCTGACTTCTTCTCCCGGTTTACCCTGGTTAATTACAGATTCAATCGAGAAGTCGGGGATCTTGGTTGCCACCCCGCATAGATCCCCGACTTCTCGCTTGCAGAAGATGATTACTCGACTTCCCCCAAGAAGAAGTCGGGGATCTTGAGGAATTTGAAGCGATCGCAAAACCAACATTACAGTGGGAACCGCTGTAAACTCAACCGGCAGATCCGGTGTTGGGTTACTAAGAAAGCTTCACCTAACCTACTTATTGCTACTTATTGCTAATAATAATACAAATTAATGTAAAATTATGGACATAATTCCCAATTCCCGATTCCCAATCCCCCATTCCCAATTCCCAATTCCCCATTCCCCATTCCCAATTCCCGATTCCCAATCCCCCATTCCCAATTCCCAATTCCCAATTCCCAATTCCCAATTCCCAATCCCCCATTCCCATTAGACAATAAGGAAAATCACAAAATGTCAACAGAAGTTATCGAAAAACTAGTTACTGCTTATTTTACCCAGATGCAAGCGATGAATCCAGAAGGTTGGATTGAAAACTTGGCGGAAGATGTGGTAATCAATGACCCAGTAGGTACTCCACCAAAATCCAAGGAAGATTTTCAGAAGTTTTTTGGACTATTATCTATGGTCTTTGAGAAACTCGAACTCTCACAAGACCATACCTTTATTGCCGGAAATGGTGCAGCAGTCAAGTGGACAATGCGAGGATTCGGGAAGAATGGAAAGCAAGGGACTACTGAGGGTATCAGTGTTTTTGAAATTAACGAAGCTGGTAAGATTCAGCAAGTATCTTCCTACTGGGATGAAGCAGCAATGATGGCTCAAATGAAAAATTGAGAAGGTCAAATGGGGAATTGGGAATGGGGAATTGGGAATTGGTGATTGCAACCAACGATCCCCGACTTCTTCTTGAGGGAAGTCAAGTCAATAACCTTCTTCAACAAAGAAGTCGGGGATCTGAATCTACGAGGATCTATTTCCCTGCTAATAATTTTGCTGCCAGTACACCACCAACAAAACCAAATAAATGTCCTTCCCAAGAAACTCCTGATTGGGTGGGCAAAACCCCCCAAATCAAACCACCATATAAGGAACCAACAACCAGGGAGAGCAAAATTGAGGGGAAGTTGCGCTCAAAGAAGCCTCGTGCTAGGAGAAAACCCAGGTAGCCGAAGACGACGCCACTTGCACCAATGTGAACACCAGAGGAGCCAAATAACCAGACCCCAATTCCACTAACTAACATGATGATTGGGGTAACAATAAAAAATTTGCTGGTTCCTGGCAACATAACAAACCAGCCGAGGATCAGGAAGGGTATGGTGTTGGAAATCAGGTGAGCAAAACCACCGTGGAGGAAAGGAGCAAATAGAATACCCCGTAAGCCAATTATCTCTCGCGGAATGATACCGTAAATATTAAGTCCTTGTCTGAAAACGAGCACATCCACGATCTCTAAAACCCACATTAGGACAACGAGACCACCTAAGATAGTGACCTGGGTTTTGAATTCACTGGCAAGAGCTTTCATTTGGAATTGTTAAATTGTTGAATTGTTGAATTGCTTTTATGAGGTAGGTAAGTGGGGATATGGCGACGTATGGGAACCATATCCTATTTTACATTATTTATTCTCCATTGTCCATTCCCAATTCCCAATTCCCAATTCCCTATTCCCTATTCCCTATTTAAGATCTTCCAGATTAATCCGGGGATCAACTACCCTGAGTAATAAGTCTGCTAACAAATTCCCTAAAATCAGCATGAGAGCTCCCATCATCAAGCTGGCCATCACTAAATAAATATCTTGAGCAGTAACTGCCTGCAAAATTAAACGTCCTAAACCGGGCCAATTAAAGAAATATTCGGCGATAAATGAGCCACTAAGTAAACTGGCAAATTCAAAGCCAAGAATTGTAATCAAAGGATTGATGGCGTTGCGCAAAGCATGGATATAGAGTACTCGATTTTCTGGCAGTCCTTTGGCACGAGCTGTTTGGATGTAGTCTTGACGCAGAACTTCTAACAATTGTCCTCTGGTAATTCGCTGTAAACCGGCAAAGCTAGTAATGGAAAGGGCAATGGTTGGTAAAATCATATGCCAACCGACATCTAATACTTTGCCAATCCCAGATAAATCGGTATGATTAATACTAGTCATGCCTCCTACGGGAAACAGGGGGGAGAGATTTTGAGCGAGGATGAGCAGCAACAGAGCTGTGATAAAGCTAGGAAAGCCTTGACCAGTGTAGCTCATTACTTGCAGAAATCGGTCAGTAGTGCGATTTTGTTTAACTGCGGCAATAATACCTAAAGGAATAGCGATCGCCCAAGTAATTATAATCGAAGAAATTGCTAGTAGTAAAGTTGCCCCCATCCGCTCTACTAACAAATCTGACACGGGTCGGAAATAGACAAAACTTGTACCAAAGTCAAATTTGGTGACCACTCGCCATAACCAGAGCCCATATTGGATATATCCTGGTTGATCCAGACCAAATTGCTGCTTTAGTTCTTCGATACGTTCCGGGGAAATTTTGGGATTTTGCCTGAGGGTATCTAGGTAATCTCCCGGTGCAAATTGAATAATCAAAAAACTTAAAGCAGATGCTAACAATAAGGTCAACAGACCTTGCAACAGACGCTTCATCACATAAAGAAACGTCTTACTAGTGACTACCTCTTTGAGCCAATTCCAAGTGTTATTTGTCATTTGTTGTTTGTTGTTTGTACCAATGACCAATGACCAATGACCAATGACTAATATTCAATCAAAGTTACTATTGGTACATCAGGCAACTTCTGGCGTCCCCCTAGTTCCCGTAGCTCAATGATACAGCCGAAGCCGACCAGTTCCCCGCCAGCTTGTTGTACGAGTTGGGCTGTAGCTGCGGCAGTACCCCCCGTAGCTATTAAATCATCCACAATCAACACCCGACTGCCAGCCTCAAAGGCATCTTGATGCATTTCCACCCGGTCTGTGCCATACTCCAATTGGTATTCGACTCCTTGTACTGCTGCCGGCAATTTGCCCGGTTTACGGACAGGGACAAAACCTGCTCCGAGTTGGTACGCCAAGGGGGTGCCAAAAATAAAACCACGGGACTCTATGCCTACCACATAATCAGCTTTTAGTCCTGCCTCTTGACAACTTTGGGCAAGAAGATCAATGGTGTAGCGCAGTCCTTCGGGATTGCTGAGCAGGGTGGTGATGTCTCGAAACACGATCCCTGGCTTGGGAAAGTCCGGAATATCTCGAATTAAAGATTTTAGATCCATTGAGTGCTTAGAGCTTACTTTAGTGCTTTAAATTAGGTAACATCAAAAACTGAAAAAGCCAATGTCACAATGAAGTCAGTGTACATCTTCCCGATCTACTGGACATTTGATTGAGAGAAGCTAATATAACCAAAATCGCTAATGAATGATACGTTGAGTTTAATGACGACCAATAGTCCTCCTTCCCAGTCAAAACCAATGATCCTGGATAGTTTAGCTGACCCAGACCTCTCAGAGCAATATTGTTCACCACGAACTCGGCAGCAGATTGATTTGATGCTCCTGGCGATTGAATCCTTGGAACTGGGGGGTTCGGAAGAGATGCTCTTAGTAACCAAGGAACTAGAACTCCAGGACATTATCAAAAATCGTGTTGTTCTGTGGCGTCTGCGCTGTAGCAATCCCTGGCGGCGTTCCTACAGTCGCAATCCTTTGGCACTGGAGCAAGCCAAGGCTTTAGTGCTGATTTCCTGTCATCTCGCACGCAGAATGACTGTTTTAATTCGACAGCTGCTACTGGCTTATCAACAATTGATGGAGAAGCAGATACCCCTAGAAAACCATTTTCGCTTGTCTGACTACCTCGCAAGATTCCGAGCTCATTTCCGCAGCCGCATGAATCCACGTCGTGCTAAAGTGGCTGCTTACTGTGCTTCCGACGAGAAGTTAAATGAGCTGGCACTCTCCCTGTTAACTAAGTTGCTCTTTTGTACCGGAACTTCTGGGATGCAGCGATTTTGGTCTAGCTTGTTTGATGGGGAAGTCTAGATGGAGAGACAAGGGAGACAAGGGGGATGGGGAAGACAAGGGAGATGGGGAAAAGGAAATGATTAACTGGATTTGATATAATAAAACTCTTAGATTAGGAAGATCTGATGACAATTCGACGCCAGTATAGTCTACCTAACTGCACACTGATCCTAGAAGGCTTGAGCGACCCTAATGCTCAGGTTGGTGGTCAGCTAGATCCTCGACCCTTGATGACTATTCTGGTCAATGCTCAATGCCGTTTTCCTAGTCAGGAGTATCTCCTTGAAGGGGGACGGGACTTTTTTGAAAGTCTGGTGAGGGTTGTTAGTCGCTATGCTCAGGAATGCCTGAGTCAGGTTTCTCACCCAAAACTAGATGGGAATAAGCCTGCCATGGTGCAATTGGAGAAGTTAGAGGGGAAGCACTTGCACCGATTGACACAACTTGCCACTGCTGAGGCTCTCCCGGTTACTTCTGGGGTAAGTATGGCTTCAGGAATTTCTGACCAGAAGGAGCCAGGAGAATCACTACAAATTGATTTAACAACAGTACAGCTGTTCGATTTGGTAGAGGCAATAGACCAATTTCTGGCAGATGGGCGTACCCTGCCGGATATTCAGGTGGGAATAGAGCCAGTTTCTAAGCGCTATCGCCAAGCTGAGATACCAGTGACGCAGCGAGCCACACCAGCAGCAGTGGGCATGACTAGTTTAGTATTAGCAGCAGTTGCTTTATTCTTCGTTCCTGTCCCAGAGGTGCTCGAACCCAAACCCACCACAACAGAGGAAACCTCTAGTGGAGAACAAACAACCAAACCTTCTCCTACTTCTTCCCCTACCACTGAACTAGAGCAGGCTCTCCAATCAGAGATTACTGATCCGACTGAGGTGAGTTTTTTACAACGGTCTCTTTACAAAAAAGTGAATCAAGCTTGGCAGGATCGGGGAGAACTATATCAGAATTTGTCCTATCGGGTTAGCGTTGGCCAGGATGGAGCAATTATTGGCTACAGACCAATCAATAATACCAGTGTTGATGCGGACGAGGAAACTCCCTTACCTGAGTTACTCTACACTCCTACTGCCGATAACCAGGAATCAATAGCTTCATTCCGAGTAGTCTTTAATCAAGCTGGTATTTTACAAGTTAGTCCCTGGCTTGGCTATCAAGGTAAACCAGGTTTAGGGCCACAAATGACTGACCCTGAGGTGATCAGTGATTTGAAGCAGCAACTCCGAGAAACCCTGCGCGATCGCTGGGAAGGAAGTAAGATGGCACAAGAAGACCTAGTTTATCGAGTTGGTGTTACTGAAGAGGGCATCATAGCTGATTATGAGCCAAGAAATCAAGCAGGTTGGGATTATGTCGCAGAAACGCCCTTGGAAGAGTTAATCAACCCAGAAGCAGCTGGTATTGGTAGTGAGGGGTTAGTACCCAAGGAACCCCTAGCTCAATTTAGGGTGGTGTTTTGGCCTGGGGG
>JAAHGR010000390.1 GCA_010672425.1 Symploca sp. SIO2E6 | reverse complement strand
GGGAATTGGGAATTGGGAATTGGGAATTGGGAATTGGGAATTGGGAATTGGGAATTGGGAATTGGGAATTGGGAATTGGGAATTGGGAATTGGGAATTGGGAATTGAGAATTGGGAATTGGGAATTGAGACTCATTACTCATTACTCATTACTCATTACTCATTACTCATCACTCATTACTCATTACTCATTACTCATTACTCATTACTCATCACTCATAACTCATCACTCATTACTCATTACTCATAACTCATCACTCATTACTCATTACTCATATCCAATGAAAGATAGTCCTATAAAGCCACCTGCCTCAGAAATTCGCGATTTGTTTGACCGCATTGCACCAATTTATGATCAACTGAACAATTGGTTAAGTCTTGGTCAACACCGGGTTTGGAAACTGATGGCAGTGAAGTGGACGAACCCTAGTCCTGGGAAGATTTATTTGGATTTATGCTGTGGTAGTGGTGATTTAGCTCAGTTACTAGCATCTCAAGTAGGAATAACGGGTCAAATTTATGGGGTAGACTTTTCTCCAGCTCAATTAGCGATCGCACAAACTAGGGTTGCTGACCAATATCCTCCTTTGGCAATTAATTGGGTTGAAGCAGATGCCCTCAATTTACCTTTTGCAGACAATTACTTCGATGGTGCAACCATGGGTTATGGACTCCGCAATGTGGCGGATATTCCCCTTTGCCTCAAGGAGTTATACCGGGTTCTCAAACCCAATGCCAAAGCCGCTATCTTGGACTTTCATCGCCCAACTCAACCAGCAATAAATTCTTTTCAGCAATGGTATCTGGAAAATCTGGTGGTTCCCTGCGCTAAAAATTTTGGCTTAAAGGAAGAATATGCCTATATCATCCCTAGTTTAGAACGCTTTCCTACAGGGTTAGAGCAGGTAGAATTAGCTGATGAAGCCGGATTTGCCAGTGCCACCCACTATCCGATTGCCGCTGGTATGATGGGGGTTTTGGTTTTAAGTAAAGCTTAGGTGCTAGATGTTAGGTATTAGGTGTTAGGTTTTACACTCCAATTGAGTTAAAATGATATCTATAGTATAAATTTACTACTATGACTCAACTGCAATCTTATACTAGTCCCCGCCGTGGTAGACTCTTCCCAGACTACATCATACCTCCAGAAGAGTTGGCAAAACGCAACTTAGAAAGAGAAGCTCGTGGTCAGCGCTGTCGTGCAGTTTTGGAGCGAGTCCGTCCTCAGTTAATAGAAACTCACTACAACTGGTTTATCATCATCGAACCCAACAGTGGTGATTATTTCCTCGATCCTGATGAACAAGTTGCTATGCAAAAAGCTTGCCAGAAGTACCCTAAGGGTTGGATGGTCATTTTCCGTCTTAATAAAACAGGAACCTGTGGCAAAATATAGCGTTTACAGATGAGTTATAAACCAAAATCATATTTTTTTAAGAAAAAATCTTCTATATTCTTCCCTTCTAACTCCTGACTTTACAGAATACGAGTTATGACATCTTCAACTCCTTTACCCACTAAATCTCAACCACCTCTCCCTCCAAGGCAAACTCTGCCAACGATGTATGATCTACCCAGCGATAATCCGGAGGAACCTGGTTTGCCAGACGAGTTTCACTTCTTACAACCCCTACTGCTCTACCTAACTTTTCAACCAACTACTTGGAGCCCTGAATTAGTTTACGCTGCAGCAGATCTCAATCTCTACTATGATCTCACCCATCCTCAATGGTACAAACGCCCTGATTGGTTTGGTGCAGTGGGAGTTCCTCGTTTCTATGAGGGTCAAGATCTACGTTTAAGTTACGTCACTTGGCAAGAAAGAGCTAATCCTTTTGTCGTAGTGGAGTTATTGTCACCTGGTACTGAGGAAGAAGATTCAGGTAAGACAACCAGAAAAGTTGACCAGCCACCTACGAAGTGGGAAGTTTATGAAAAGATTCTACAGATTCCTTACTATGTAATCTTTAGTCGCTATACCAGTGAAATCCAAGCCTTTCAACTAGTGGGTGGTCGTTATCAATCAATTAACCTGATCAATGAAACTATACCGATGCCAAACTTAGGATTAAGTCTGGGTTTGTGGCAAGGTTTATTCAGAGATGCTGACAGGTTGTGGTTACGATGGATGACTCTGGAAGGAGAGTTAATTCCTCTTCCGAGTGAAGAAGCTGTCGATGCCAAACAAGAAGCTGCTGATGCTAAACAAAAAGCTGCTGATGCGGAAATAGAAGCTGTCGATGCCAAACAAGAAGCTGCTGATGCCAAACAAAAAGCTGCTAATGCTGAAATAGAAGCTGCCGATGCCAAACAAAAAGCTGCTAATGCTGAAATAGAAGCTGCTGATGCCAAACAAAAAGCTGCTGATGCGGAAAAAGAAACCGCTGAGGCTCAACTCAGAGCCAACCGGTTAGCAGAGCGATTGCGGGAGTTGGGAGTAAATCCAGATGAGATAGAGTCCTAGTTGTTAGGTCTTAGGTTGAATGGCGCTATGATTCTTTCCCCCCAAACGGGTGAGCTTTCATTATGCGTGGGATTTTCGAGCTTTGTATCCAAACAAACTCCCCACACCTCCTACACTCCCCACACTCCCCACACCTTTTTTCGCTCACCCCCCCACACTTCCCACACCTCCCACACCTCCCACACTCCTCTTACCTCAAGCCTCAAACTCTAATTTGGTTAAAATAGTTTCAAGTTGGCAAGTTGAATACTCTTGCCTCTGTCCTTGTAACTTAGTTCTGCATAACCTGATCACTATTTTGGATTTGTCTAACCTGTGGCTACTCCTTGTTCCTCCAGTAGCAGGGGCAGTTATTGGCTATTTCACTAATGATTTAGCCATCACCATGCTATTTCGCCCCTACAAGCCTATTTACATCGGTAAACGTAAATTACCTTTGACACCTGGTTTAATTCCCAGCAATCAGGAACGTCTTGCTCAAAAAATTGCTGACACCATCATGGGTTCTCTACTGACACCAGCAGAGTTACAACGCCTAGCAAGGCGTCTGCTGGCGGTAGAACGAGTTCAAGGGGCAATTTTGTGGCTCCTAACTCTGGCACTCGAGCAAGTGCGACTAGACAAGGAACAGAAAACAGCCAAGATTCTCGCCGCAATTCTCAGGGATTTTTTAGGGGAATCATTACCTCGTATACTGAAAGTCCTGGCTCGTCGCGAGGATTTCTTGGAACCCCAACTCAACCAAATTTTTGATCAGATTTTATTAGAATTTGAACTTAATGAACAACAAGCCAGAACTCTTTCCAACTGGATACTACAGGTAGCCTTACCACCGGATGTCTTGCGACAGGGACTGATTGACTTCTTAACCGAGCGTAACATTGAAGTGATTGATGAAGGCTTTCGAGAGAAAAGCACTGGTACTTATTGGGTTATCGCCAATTTATTTGGTTTGAGAAATGCACTAATTCGTCTACGGTCCTATTGTTTAGATGAAAAGGAAGCAGCTAATGCTCGTTTAGAAGAGTTACTGCTCTCCCTGGGAACTCGCGATCGCCTGAAGGAATGGTTACAGGAGCTTTCCCTGCAAAATTTGCCTGTGTTAACGGTACGGCAGTTACGTAAGACAATGGCTCATGCAGTTCGTGACTATATTCAAGAACGAGGTGGTGACTTACTCCAGGAATTTGGTCGTTCGGTTGATTGGGAAAGGGTGGCAGTATTAATCATTAACCGACTGCGAGAGTCAGAGACGATGAATACATCCCTGGAACTGATTAGCCGGGAATTGGCCTTAGTATTAGAACGTTATCTGGAGGAAGATTTGGAAAAACTGGTGGCTCAGATAATTCCTATTTTATCGATTGATCAGGTAATTGTGGAACGGGTTAGAGCAACTTCTCCGGAGCAATTGGAGATCTCAATTAAAGGGATTGTTAAAAATGAGCTGCAAGCCATTGTTAATTTGGGGGGTATTTTGGGTTTTATGATCGGAGTATTGCAGTCAATTGTGTTTATGTTGAGGTAAAATTGCCGCGATCGCATTTCCCTATTTGCTCTTAGTAGTCCTGCATTAAAAATTTCTTTTGATTCATCAATACTTGTGAGTAAGCAAAGTTCTCCCACCGCTTCAGAGGGAATCATATCAAATCCGGTAGAATAGTTACACTTTGGTGACAATAAGGCTCCAAGGCTTCAAGGCAGACGGCAGAAGGGAAGGAAGAAGGTTGCAAGGTAGAAGGATACGATAAGTGTTTAGCCGGATTTGATATCATCCAAGTCTTCCCAATAGTTGCTTTTGAGTCAAATTAGCTACCGCTTGTACAGCCACAATAAATATAGTACACTTG
The DNA here is from genome assembly GCA_010672425.1 of Symploca sp. SIO2E6. Lineage (GTDB taxonomy): Bacteria > Cyanobacteriota > Cyanobacteriia > Cyanobacteriales > Coleofasciculaceae > Caldora. Next base: position 3,135 of record JAAHGR010000390.1, on the reverse strand, counting down.
AACTTATTTGGTAATGACATTCGTTGCAGTAGTTGAAAGTTCTTATGGGAGATATTGCGACAGGTAGATTGAAATGTCTGGAGATTTGCTCTGGAGCTGGAGGCATGGCTCTGGGTCTTGAAAGAGCGGGATTTCATCATCTTGCTGCTTATGACAATGATGCACATGCACATGCAACATTGATGCACAATCGACCCCATTGGAATCCACAATTATCTGATATTCGGTCGCTTGATCTTGAATTGTATCAAGGGATAGATCTGTTTGCTGGAGGTGTGCCTTGTCCACCATTTTCCATTGCAGGGAAACAAGAAGGAGCAAAAGACGAGAGGGATCTGTTTCCTGATTCGCTTAGGCTGATAGAGCAAGTACAACCAAAAGCTGTTATGTTGGAGAATGTTCGTGGATTCTCTGCTAAAAAGTTTGCTGACTATCGGACTGAGCTTCTCAAGCAAATGTCGCTTATGGGATTTGTTGTAGACTGGAGGGTTTTAAAAGCCTCTGATTATGGTGTTCCACAGTTACGTCCCAGGTTTATTCTCATTGCACTCCAACAAGAGTACGCACCTTTCTTTACGTGGCCTGAAGGTTCAACTAGTTGCCCAACTGTCGCAGATACTATAGGTGATCTAATTCAAGAGTGTGGATGGTTAGGAGCCCAAAAGTGGATTTGTAAAGCACAGTCCATTGCACCAACTTTAGTAGGAGGCTCTAAAAAACACGGCGGAGCAGATCTTGGCCCTACCAGAGCTAAAAGACAGTGGGCAGATTTGGGAATAGACGGTAAGGGAATTGCTGATGCACCCCCTAGTGCAATAGATCCACTTGACAAATTACCTCGATTAACAATTCGTATGGTGGCCAGACTACAAACATTCCCCGATGACTGGATTTTCCAAGGGGGCAAAACGGCACAGTATCGGCAGATTGGGAATGCGCTTCCTCCCCTAGTATCTCAAGCAGTTGCAGAGGCGATTAAAAATGCCTTAGCAAAAGTCTATCAAGATCGGCGGTAGATGAGATTGGTATGGAACTAAAACGCTGTCCAGAGCTAAGTTTCTCCAGCTTTCGACTTTCTAAGCAATACAGCAGTTTTCGCTGTTATGTGGTACACCTTTATCCCCCCAACCCCCCTTAGAAAGGGGGGCAGTAAAAGTCCCCCTTTCTAAGCTATCCATTAGGCAAAAGTAGTCGAAACAGTGATAGAGACTAGGATGTAGAAGCAAGTTGTGAACCTTCAAGCAAATAGTAGAAGGTAGAAAGCCCTCGCCAGAGAGTTTTTAAGCCAGGTTCACCATCTCCACTACGAGCCAAAAATCCACCCAAGCGTGCAATCCAAATCAGAGCTTGACCAAGAGTCGGAGGTTTTTTAGAACGGTTTTTGGGTTGAAATTTACGTCGCAAGAGCTTCCATTCCTGTGGAGAGAAAACTACTTGGCAAGAAGCATCGGGATTAAGTCGAACTTGATAAGTCAACCACATTAATCGCCAAGCGATAATGTTATAAGTAGCCAGTGCTTTGAGTAAACGCTCTCTAGTTTGAAGTTGAAGTTTTTCCATTCCACAGCCACTTTTAAGGGTAAAATGAAAGCGTTCGATAAGCCATCGATAGCTATACCACTGCACGCATTGCCAAGCTTTTTGGAAATCGTCAATGGGTAGAGTAGTGAGCAACAACCAACGAATAGGTTGACTACCATCAGTTGGTTTCTCAGTTTCTTCTACCAGTAGTACGTTAATTTCCACTGGTTCAAGATTGTGAGGTTTGGGGTGATTTTGAGGCACTTCCAGTGTGACTCTCATCCCTCGAATTTGCAACGTTGCTTGACGGGCTGGACGTTTTGGATTACGCTCTAAGTTAATGGTCATTGTACCTAAAGTTGGCCTTTGTTCAATCATCGGCAACAGATATCCCATCTCCTCTTTCACCCTGCGGTTATATTCTCCTCGAATCAGTAATTCGCTATTGGCAGAGCGCTTTTGGGCGAACAACTCAAAGATATCAGCCTCGCGATCTGCAACATGTATAAGCTTGGCTTTTTCGGCTAGTCCTTCCTCTGCTCCTTTAACTGTTTCTAACCATCGATAGCTTTCTTTTTCTTGAATCGGTTTTTTCTTACGTTCTTTTTTCTTTCCACTCCTATGCTTTCTTGTCCAACTCTGCTGATGTAGCAGCCCTAATGGTTCCCCTTTGACACTTACCGCTATACAACTATGAACTTTGATTCCTTGTTGAATGGTCTGATTGATATATCCCAAACCCTTCGTTGCTTCATGTGTCGTATACTCCAAATCTGTCGTATCCTGTATTGCCAGCACTATTCCTGCTTCTACACATCTCTTCACTACGCCTTCCCTGTGTGAAGCCAATATTTGTGTTTTTGTCACTTTCTCATTTGACCAAAATCTGTAAATACTTTGGCTGTTACTCGCATTACCACTCGCTTTTGGTACTGTTTCTCCTGGATGTTCACTTAAGAGCCAAAGTATCTTTCTCAATCTTTTGGCATGGCGTATATCCTGAAAAATTTGGGAACAATTTCCTGGCTGATCCAATCCAACATAGGTTCTTCTTCATCTCCTGATTGACTTTTTCCTCTGATACTCTCACAACCTTAGCCTCGTTGTCCACTCCAGCGAGGAGGCTCCTACTTCAGTGCGCTCACCGCAAGCTGGTGTCCTAGGCAATCGCACTTCTATAGCGCTTTTCATTTGGATGGACACAAACAAGCCAGACACTTGTTACTACACTACAACTGGGAAAGATTGGGCGGCGCAGCGGAGGTTGAAGCGCTCCCTACAGCATCTCACCACTTTTTACAGTGTTTGGGCGGGGAGCAGCTTCAACCCGCCCAATCTAGCGAAGCGGTTCCCAGTGGCGATAGGAGGGAGATTCTCACCCAAATGCTTTGAGCTACCCAATTGAAAACTGCTCTAATTTAGCGACTGCATTTGTGATTTTGTGATCGCATTTGTGATTTTGCGATTGCACTTGTGATTTTGCGATCGCAGTCTTGGGAAATCCCTGTTAGTTTAATAATGACTCTCACCACTCCTCTCCCAATCCTTGCCTAAATCAAGCGTCTCTATCACTGTTTCGACTACTTTTGCCTAATGGATAGCTTATTAAGGGGG
>JAAHGR010000039.1 GCA_010672425.1 Symploca sp. SIO2E6 | reverse complement strand
CTGGAATCCCCATTCCCTCGTAGATAATTTCCCTAACTCATTTTCAAATAAGCGAACGGTGAGTTCTGAGTTTCACACTTGGGGATTCGCGATCGCACACTTGGGGATTCGCGATCGCACACTTGGGAATTCGTGATCGCAGACTTGGGAATTCGCGATCGCATACTTGGGGATTCGCGATCGCATACTCGCGAATAAAGCCGTCTTTTTTCCCAAAATCCCAACTTCTAGAAGCCCCTTGACAACTGCCATACAGCCTTAACTTGTCACCAATGGAGTTACCCTCACCCTACAACGGTTGATAGGTCGGGCTGGATACGAAGCAGGCAAGTTACTCAAGTCTTTGCGGGATAAAGCTGAGCAATGGTGGTACTTTCTCGACCACCCAGAAGTTCCACCGGATAACAATTTGGCACCAGAGAAGCCTGCGTTTAGCTGTGACCAAGCGAAAGGTCAGTGGTGGCTCTCGTTCCATGAAGCGATTTGCTCAAACCGCTGACTTACTCAGTGTAGTGCTTTCCTTGTCGGCGACAGGGAAGGTCAGTGATGGAGTTTTTTAAAGCCGCCTTGATGGCTCAAACCTCTTCTGGGCAATCTCTGTCATTGTTACCTGAACCTATCCCTTGACTCCTCAGTTGTTGATGTATCATGATTGAACTCAATCAGGTTACACCCTTGCCAGCCGAGGTTTTACTCAGATCTTGCACACCTGTCGAAAATTGACTTGTGAAAGTAGGCACTCTTGCAATAGGCACTCTTGCAATAGCAATAAGATTGGACGTTTTCAGTGCCGAAATTGATTGTTTTTACTTCTGTTGTTCAGTATTTATGTATTGGTGCAAGATCTCAGCCCTTAACGGACGCAATTGCATCCGCAATGGATGGAACAAACAAGCAAAACCCTCTTTCCTTCTGCCTTCTGCCCTCTGCCTTCTACCTTCTTTCTTAAGAGTTTTAGCTTACCCATCATCATTTCAATTGTCTCAGACAAGCTTGATGTAGGGGAAAAGAGCCTGGGCGCACTCGCCGTCCTGAATTAATTCCCTTCACCACGTTACTTTTTCACGGCGAGTACACCCAGGCTAATTGATGAGCTAAACACAGACCTGAGTCCTTACAATAAAGTCAAATTCATTTATTCGGTATCATTTATTACATAAAAAACCTAAAATCCGTGGAGAACCAGAGAGCTTTCCACGGAGTTAGCCAAAGAAGTTAGTTAGGGTTTGAAGGTTTTTGTATCTAGAGGCTCAAAACATGAGCACAAATTTAGCAAAAAAAATGCAGGAGCGCACTGTTTGGTATAGCTTCTACACTAATGCGGCAAACCCCAGTTAAGCTCGATCAAGCTTAGTAGCGACCGCCGCGAGAGTTACCACCCCTCCGATTACCACCACCAGAACGTCGGTCTTCACGAGGTTTGGCTTTGTTAACTTTTATTTCACGACCCATCCATTCTGCTCCATCAAGAGCTTCAATGGCAGCCGTTTCATCTTCTTCTTTCTCCATTTCGACAAAACCAAAGCCACGAGGACGACCTGTTTCACGATCAGTGGGTAGCTGAACCCGTTTTACAGTACCGTATTCTGCAAAAACACCATCGAGATCTTCCTGGGTAACCTCGTAGGATAAATTGCCTACATAAATCGACATAGATGGTCTCCAAAATCAGAAGTGTATAGAGTGTGAGATCTCGGAAAACAGCCTGTCGTCAATACTGGGAGGAGGAAACCTATCAATACTTGAATCAAACATTGTAACCGAATTTAGTCTCACCCACTAGTTTAACCCAGTATTAGACTCTTGGGGAGAGAATTGCAAAAGTGTTGCCAAAAGCTTATTTTAGCAGATTTTGCATAAGTTAAACTTAACAGAGTAGTGTTACACACCTAAAAATGAGTAATGAGTAATGAGTAATGAGTAGTAGCTCGGCACAATAAAATGGTACAATAGCCTATCTTCCTACACCTCTAACACTCCCCACACTCCTTCTAAACCAACAAATTAGCTGTGCCACGTCAGCAGAGCATATCACCCAATCAACCATTTAGCAGCTTTAATAAATTCCCTACCTAGTTCCCTGCGTTTCCATCTTAAAAAAGTGCGTAACTGTAGATAGCAGGATATTTTTTCAGGCCAACTCAAGTTGGTGCGCCAGATAGCCAGTAAATGTTCCCAGAGTAATCTCGACATTGGTAGCTGAAGCTTACCTTTATTGGCGGGATCATACCAAACAGCCAGTTCCTCCTCTGTGGGATTGGCTCGCCGCGACATTTTGGGATGATCTCTACGGAAAAACAGATATTCTGGAATTTCGTAAAACTCCCCCAACATAGCCAGTTCTGCAAATAAAATTATATCTGAACCTTCGTACTTACCCATCAACCTGGTCATCCCTAAGGCAGAACTCCGAATCACTCCAAATTGGGGATTACACTTGTATTTATAAAGAAAACGCCGATGGTATTGCCGATAACGTTCCTGGGGTTTGGGGGAATCCAGGTGCAAGTCTTCAGAATAGTTCTGGAGAAAATTACCCTGTTCATCAATAAAAGTCGTATTGGCGTAACATAAAACTACTGAGGGATGGGCTTCGAGTATCTGAATGCAGCGCTCAACATATTCAGGAGCGCATAAATCATCATGACAAGCCCATTTAAAGTATTTACCGACAGACAACTCAAAGCAACGATTATAATTCCAAGCAGCACCGTGATTTTGCTCACTGCGATGGTAACGAATGCGTTGTTCTTGAGCAGCGTAGGTGCGACAAATTTCTTCAGTTCTATCAGTGGAGCCATTATCTGAGATAATTAGTTCAAAATCTTCTAAAGTTTGAGCTAACAGGGAATTTAGGGACTCTTCAAGGAATTGTTCACCGTTATACACAGGTAGCCCAATACTAAGGTAAATTTTGTTAGCGATCACTAATTCCATCTTTTTGAAGGTTTGCTAACTGAAAGCTTTACTATACAAGGTTTATGGAAGACAAGTCGCCTCCAGCTGAGGTGCCAATAAGTAGGTAGGTGGAAATAAACAGCAACTATGTTACAAAACGTAAATACGGCTCAAACCCTTACAAATGACCAATGACCAATGACCAATGACGACCTTCACTTGAGTTGTTTCACCTTTGCTGTAGATGAGTAACCGACGGGTGAGTTTTTAAAATTCAACTTGGTGTCAGTTACAGAAATTCTTGGACTAGGTTTTTGCTGAGATACCCAATCCAAGTATCTTTTTTTCCACAGAAAGCAAGGACTGATTAAAATACTTAACAATAGCTGGCGCTCGCAAGCAACCAGAACATCACTACTGCTGGCTCTGTGGGTTTTCCATAAGTATTGCACTAGTTTCCTCAGATCATTGAGTAGGTGAACTAAAGTAAATAATGGCCTTTGCCAACTTGAGAGTCTCAGCATACGCAAGTGATGCCGACTTAAGCCAATACAACGCATTAAAGATATCAGGTAATCTTTTTCACATCGCCAAGGGGGAATCTTATGGTAGATCTGCATTTGGGGATTGTACCAAATTTCCCAACCAGCTCGCTGAATATATAAAACTACTTCCAAATCTTCACTAGCCAATCCTGCCTCTCGTCCCCTATGGTTCAAAAATAGACGCTTAGGTACTGCCTGTTGCCAAACTTGTTTACGCACGACTAATCCGGCTCCTGGCGGTAAAAGCTTTTGCCGAGGTTCATATTTGTGTGGTAGTGGTCCTCGATCAATAATTGCTAAAAAACAGGCAATACTTTTTATGTATTCTGGCGGATGAGCTTCAAAATCACCGTGAATGAGACTACCGTAAGCTCCCGCCTGAGGATGAGTTTCGCCAAAGATATAGGCAGAGGCTACCCAATCTGGTGTTGGTAGGTTATCATCATCAAGGAAACCGATGAATTTTCCTCTAGCTTTATCCACTGCTGTCTGTCGAGCATAAGCAGCTCCCTGTTCAGCCTCAAAATAATATCTCAGAGGACAATCACTCCTCCAATCAGCTTGATAGTTTTTCACAACTTGAGCTGTATGATCTGTGCTGTTGTTGTCAACAACAATAACTTCCCAGGAGAAATTTTCCTTAGCAAGAGCTAATTTGTCTGATGGTGGTAGCTTCGCTGCACGCAATCTTTCTAGAACTTCTGGTAAACGAGTTTCTCCATTGTAAGTAGGGATAGCGACAGTGAAGTCAACCATAATTAGGGGTAAATGAGCAAGAGAGATTGTTAAGTGGAATTGAATTGTGCTATAGCCTATTTGAGCGCTGCCATCGCCTTGGGCACAATTAAAGGGAGCATCCCATTTTGGCGAGTTGTCTCATTTAATAGGGCTGAAACCCTTGCTATGTCGTTCTTTTGCTAATGTTTTTTCCAAAATGGGATGCTCCCCAATTAAAAGCGATCGCATTATTCTTTCTTTACACCTTAACAACAAAGTACACTGGACAAACAACAAACAAGTTATAATTAGTAGTTTAAGCATCAGGTTGCAACTTAAATCCATCAGCTAACTGTATCTACAATAGTAGAATGCCCCATTTTAGCTAAAAATAAATAAATTGTTAATTTTTTTTTAAAATACTTGACAAACAATCCGTAATTAATAATGTAATTAAAGTTTTTCTGCTACTACACCCTGGGCCAAGGTGTGGCTGTATCTACATTGATCTCCTTAAGTTAAATGAAGTTTCCTTTTGTTCGCCGTCCGCAGTCTACCGTTGAAGTCACATCTACAGAAAGCTCAGGTTTGGGAACATTTGGTGGGGTATACACACCATCGATTCTCACAATTTTGGGCGTGATTATGTACCTGCGCTTTGGGTGGGTAGTTGGTAACGTTGGCTTAGTGGGTACATTAATCATTGTTACCCTCTCGACTTCGATTACCTTTCTGACTTCTTTGTCTATCTCTGCGATTGCTACTGACCGGGTAGTTCGAGCTGGGGGGGCTTACTATATGATTAGCCGCTCTTTGGGAATTGAAACTGGTGGTGCGGTGGGGATTCCTCTTTATTTTGCTCAAGCTCTATCCGTAGCACTCTACACGATTGGTTTTGCCGAAAGTGTTGTTCGGACATTTGGTCACCTAAACCAGCTTTATGTAGCGCTGATTACCACAATTTTAGTAGCAGTAGTGGCAATTACTTCTGCTAGCGTTGCCATTCGTACCCAATACATCATTATGGCAGCGATCGCTTTTTCTCTAGTTTCCTTTACTTTGGGAGATCCTGGCAACTTAACCAATATTGAATGGGTTAGCTCAGAAAAAGAACCATTCTGGAGTGTTTTTGCGGTCTTCTTCCCTGCTGTAACAGGTATTATGGCTGGGGTAAATATGTCCGGGGACTTGCGTGACCCAGTCCGCTCAATCCCCACTGGAACCCTAGCAGCGGTTGGTACAGGCTATGTTATTTATCTGGTGCTGCCCATTCTCTTGGCGATGAGGGTGGATGCCACTACCCTGATAGAAGAGCCCCTGATTATGCAGCAGATGTCTCGTTGGGGATCAGCAATCCTTTTTGGGGTTTGGGGGGCAACCCTCAGCAGTGCCCTTGGTAGTATTCTGGGGGCTCCCCGGGTGCTCCAAGCCCTGGCAAGGGATGGCGTCTTGCCCCATTGGTTAAGCTTTTTAGGTACTGGTAGTGGACGAAACGACGAGCCACGGATTGGTACCGCTGTCACTTTGGGAGTAGCAACTGCGGCTGTCTGTCTCGGGGATTTGGATGTAATTGCACCAGTGCTGAGTATGTTCTTCCTCACCACCTATCTAGTTTTAAATATCTCAGCCGGCATTGAAGCCTTCCTACAAAGTCCATCCTTCCGTCCTGCTTTTCCCGTTCACTGGTTTTTTTCCTTGCTGGGAGCCATTGGTTGTCTTGCAGTGATGTTCTTGATTGATGCTCGTGCCACAGTGGTAGCTGCTATCATCGTCCTGGCCATTTACTTCTGGTTGCAACACAGAGAACTCCGCACGACTTGGGGTGATGCTCGCCAGGGTATTTGGATGGCACTGTTGCGTACTGGTATTTTTCAGGTTGGTCATACCGACGACACCAAAAACTGGCGTCCGCACATTCTGGTGCTTTCCGGGGCACCAACTAAACGCTGGTCTTTAATTGAATTAGCAGATGCCCTAATTCACAACCGGGGTTTGATGACAGTTTCCAGCGTTCTGCCCAGTGGTTCCCGTGACGTAGGCCAGCAATCAGAGATGGAAGCAACAATCCGAGATTATTTGGAACGGCACAGTGTGAAAGCTCTTGTACGCATAGTTACAGCTCCAGATCCTTTTGCCGGTGGACAAAAACTAGTGGAAACCTACGGTTTAGGACCTCTAGTGCCCAATACAGTTTTGCTTGGTGATAGTGAACAAACCAGTCATCGCGATCTTTATTGTCAGATGATTGTCCAAATCCACCAAGCCAAGCGTAGCATTGTTATTCTTCGGGAAAACCATGAGCGAGGTTTTGGTAAACGTCAACGGATTGATGTTTGGTGGGGTGGTTTGCAAGCCAACGGTGGTTTAATGTTGCTACTTGCCTATTTGCTGCGGTCTGACATCAATTGGAATAAAGCAGAAATTTATCTAAAGCTGGTAGTGCCTGATGAGACAGCAGCTCAAGCTGCTCAGGCAAACCTGAAGAGTCTAGTAAAACGAGTACGCATTAAAGCGGTGTCCCAAGTTTTAGTGGCTCAGGGACGTCAGTTCCCTCAGATTCTCCACGAAACATCGAAAAATGCGGACATCATCTTTCTTGGTATGAGGACACCGGAAGATGGAGATGATTTCACCCAATACTATGAAAACCTACAGTCTTTGGTTGCTGGTCTTCCTACCACAATCTTTGTGCTAGCTGCTCCTGAATTTGCTTTTGAGGAAGTCCTCACGGAGAGTTAATACCAAATCCGCTTTTAAAAGTAAAACATTAGCTAAGTGCTTTAAGAATTGAGCTTCACTACCAACACAGAACAGGGAGCATCAGCAACCACTTGGCTACTAACAGAGCCTTGCAAAACTCGTTTGAGACCAGTAAGACCACGAGTACCAATCACAATTAAGTCAGCTTGGTGGATATGAGCTAGACGAACAATTTCCACTGCTGCGTCACCATTGACAATCTCTAATTCTGAGTCGCAGGTAAGTTCTGCCTGGTAGGATTGTAGCTGCTTTTCAATGTTTCGATAAAATAGCTCTTCGGAAATATGAGGTCGGTCAACTACCATTTCCATGTCAGATTCCGCATCAGGAATGACATGAGAAAGGATAATTTTAGTGGATGGCCGTATTTGAAGTTCTTCTAGGCTCTGAATCACGCGCTGCGACAGTTCGGAACTGTCGAGGGCTACAATAATCGTTTTTAGCACCAAAATCGTTAAAAGGTTAATGGTATTACCATTAACCTAACACCTAACACCTAACACCTAATTATTAAAATGTCCTTGGGTTCTTAACCGTACAGAATCAGCATGGGAAGGTAAACCTTCTGCTTGTGCTAGTACTTGAATCGCATCAGCTACTTTATGGAGGGCACTTGAGGAATATTGAATCAGACTCGAGTGCTTCATAAAGGTTTCGACCCCTAGTGCAGAGGCGTAGCGAGCAGCACCTGAAGTTGGCAGGGTATGATTGGGACCGGCCAGATAATCTCCCACCGCTTCTGGGGTTGAACTACCCAGAAAAATTGCTCCAGCATGGCGGATCTTTTCTAGTAAATCCCAAGGCTGAACAACTTCTAATTCCAAGTGTTCGGGAGCAAACTCATTAGAAAGTTCTGCTGCTGTATCTAGAGAATCAACAACAACTATCAGACCATAGTGAGCGATCGCTTTTTCTGTAAGCAGTCGTCGCGGATGGTTCACCAATTGCTGCTCTACTTGAACCTGTACTTGTTGTGCCAGTTGGTAATCAGTAGTCAGGAGAATCGCTGCGGCCATCGGGTCGTGTTCTGCCTGAGCCAAAAGATCGGCGGCAACGTATACTGAGTTAGCAGCTCGATCCGCAATTACCAGAACTTCAGATGGTCCTGCCAGAGAATCAATTCCGACTATTCCGTAGACCAGTTTCTTGGCTAGGGTGACGTAAATGTTCCCTGGACCGGTAATCACGTCTACTTTAGGAATAGTTTGGGTACCGTAAGCCAAAGCCGCGATCGCTTGAGCACCGCCTACCCGGTAAATTTCCTGAACACCAGCTTCCTGTGCTGCCACAAGAACAGCGGGATTAATCTTTTGCTCCCAACCAGGTGGAGTCACCATGACAACCCTCGGAACCTTAGCCACTTTGGCTGGGATCGCATTCATTAAAACGGTGCTGGGATAGGACGCTGTACCACCGGGAATGTAAATTCCTGCTCGGTCTACTGGAGTGTAGCGCTTGCCCAAAACCACATCGTCATCGCCAAATTGCACCCAAGATTTGGGTAGGCGCTGTCGATGAAATGCCTCAATTTGTTTACTAGCCAATTGAATGGCATCAAGTAAGTCCTTAGACACCTGTTGGTAAGCAGCATCTAGTTCTGATGTACTAACCAACAATTGTTCAGGACTAAGAGAAAGTTGATCAAATTCTTGTGTGTAGTGCAGGAGCGCTTTATCTCCTTGGCGCTTAACTGCCTGCAAGACTTCCCTCACCGTCCCTTCCTTGTGAACAATTTGGTCTTGGGAGGTGCGCTCGCAGATACGTCGCAGTTCTGTTTGTGCCTCAGCCCGCTGAGTAATGATTCGCAGCATGGAGTACGAAGTGCCTAATTGCGATATTATCTCTTGGAGACCAGCTAGACCAACCCCTTTTGGTTAGAGGAGCCTATCTTAGGTTGGACTCTCTCTTCTAGCTTAACCTGAATTTTTATGGAGTTGTGATTATTTAGGGAATAAAAAGATGTTATATTGGTTATTCTGCTATTTTGTTATCGAAAGCCAATCCCTCTAAAAATCGCTATGGCGAACAATAAGTCAGCACTCAAGCGTATAAAAATTAACGAGCGCAACCGAATTCATAATCAAAGCTATAAGTCAGCAGTAAGGACGTTGATGAAAAAATACTTCGCTGCTGTAGAAGATTATGCTCAACAACCAACTCAAGAATCACTAGAAGAAGTCCAAAGCCGAATGTCGGCAGCTTACAGCAAAATTGACAAAGCGGTAAAGCGTGGCGTATTGCATAGCAACAATGGTGCCCGGAAGAAATCTCGTCTCGCCAAAGCATTACAACGTGTGAATAAACAACTTACTCCTTCATCAGAGGAAGTTGCGGCTTCCTGAAGGTGAAGAACACTCAAGCATAGTGGGTAAGTTGCCCGAAGAGGGAGTGGCACTCACGTTGCAGGCAGGCTTACCAGATCAACCTGTACAAATCCAGTTACCAATAGATAATGATCATGCAGTTGGTTGACACTCATGTCCATATCAACTTTGATGTCTTCCATTCAGATCTGGAGGCGTTGTGCAGTCGCTGGCGTGAAGTAGGTGTAGTAAAGCTGGTGCATTCGTGTGTAGAGCCTGCTGAATATTCTGGGATCAAAGCCCTAGCTGATCAGTTTCCTGAACTATCATTGGCGGTAGGTTTGCATCCCCTAGATGCCGACAAATGGACTGAGCAGATGTCAAGCCAGATTTGTGTCTTGGCTCATTCTGATCCCAGGGTAGTAGCAATTGGAGAAATGGGGTTGGATTTCTTCAAGGCAAAGAACCAACAGCTGCAAAAAACTGTGTTTACTGCCCAACTGGCGATCGCTCATCAGTTAGACTTGCCAGTAATTATTCACTGTCGCGACGCTGCGGCGGTCATGCGAGAACTGTTGCAGAGGTTTTGGGAGGACCATGGACCAGTAAGAGGAGTAATGCATTGCTGGGGAGGTACACCGGAGGAAACACAGTGGTTTTTGGAGCTAGGCTTCTATATTAGTTTTAGTGGCATTGTGACCTTCAAAAATGCCAAGCAGGTTCAAGCTTCTGCTGTCATGGTACCAAGTGATCGCCTTCTCATTGAAACTGATTGTCCCTTTTTAGCACCAGTGCCCAAGCGAGGCAAACGAAACGAACCAGCCTATGTTCGCTATGTAGCAGAACAAGTGGCTTGCCTAAGAGATGTTTCGCTAGAAACCATTGCCGCTCAAACAACCCAAAATGCTTGTCAACTTTTCGGTCTTGCTCATGACTACCTATGAGTAAAGTGTACTAGTCACCCTAGTAGAGACTGATCGAGCTTTAACATTCTCTTCTTCACTCAACAGCACTTGAATTGAAAGACTTGAAAGACTTTCCTTCATTCTAACCTACTTAAAACAACCCCTACATAGGAAGACTACTCCCCTAAGTAGGTAGGCAAATGAGCAATGACCAATAACCAATAACCAATGAACCATGACTAATCCAACCTACACTGTCCCCACTCAAAGTGATACTGTCCCCACTTACCTGTTGCCAGACTTAGTGGAAATTCAGCGTTCCAGCTTCCGCTGGTTTCTGGAGGCAGGACTAATCGAAGAACTTAACAGCTTTTCTCCGATTACTGACTATACTGGCAAACTGGAATTGCATTTTCTGGGTAAGGATTACAAGCTCAAGCGACCTAAATATGAAGTTGACGAAGCTAAACGGCGAGATAGCACCTACGCCGTGCAAATGTATGTCCCCACCCGCCTGATTAACAAGGAAACAGGCGAGATCAAAGAACAAGAAGTGTTCATTGGTGATCTTCCCCTGATGACCGACCGAGGTACTTTTATTATCAATGGTGCAGAGCGGGTGATTGTTAACCAAATCGTTCGCTCTCCCGGCGTCTATTACAAGTCAGAAACTGATAAAAACGGACGTCGCACTTACTCTGCTTCCTTAATTCCCAATCGGGGAGCTTGGTTAAAGTTTGAAACAGACAAAAATGACCTAGTTTGGGTGCGGATTGATAAGACTCGCAAACTGTCAGCCCAGGTATTACTGAAAGCTCTGGGACTAGGGGATAATGAAATTCTAGATGCTCTGCGACACCCAGACTATTATCAAAAAACTCTAGAAAAGGAGGGTAACCCTTCAGAAGAAGAAGCATTGATGGAGCTCTATCGCAAGTTACGTCCAGGTGAACCCCCTACTGTGAGTGGTGGACAACAATTACTAGACTCCCGCTTCTTCGACCCCAAACGCTATGACTTGGGAAGGGTAGGTCGCCACAAAATTAATAAGAAGTTGCGGTTGAGCGTGCCGGATACCATCCGAGTATTAACTCCCCAGGACATTCTGGCAGCGATCGACTACTTGATCAATTTAGAGTTTGATGTGGGTAACAGTGATGACATTGACCATTTAGGCAATCGTCGAGTGCGCTCCGTGGGAGAATTGCTACAAAACCAAGTTAGGGTCGGACTCAACCGCTTGGAAAGGATTATTCGAGAGCGGATGACAGTTTCTGACTCGGAGACCCTAACTCCAGCTTCTCTGGTGAACCCCAAGCCTTTAGTCGCAGCCATTAAAGAGTTTTTTGGCTCCTCCCAACTCTCTCAGTTTATGGATCAGACCAATCCGTTGGCAGAGTTGACCCATAAACGACGGCTTTCTGCTTTAGGACCAGGGGGTTTGACCAGAGAGAGAGCTGGGTTTGCAGTACGGGACATTCACCCCTCTCACCACGGTAGAATTTGCCCAATTGAGACTCCTGAAGGTCCCAATGCCGGATTGATTGGCTCTTTGGCAACCCATGCCCGGGTCAACTCCTACGGCTTCATTGAAACCCCCTTCTATCCAGTAGAAAATGGGCAAATTATCAAAGACCGTCCGCCTGTATACATGACTGCTGATGAAGAGGATGACCTCAGGGTAGCACCAGGAGATGTGCCAGTAGATGAAAATGGTTACATCCAAGGAGAAAATGTGGCAGTGCGCTATCGCCAAGAATTCACGACCACAACTCCGGATCAAGTAGACTTTTTATCTGTTTCCCCGGTACAGATTATTTCGGTTGCTACTTCCTTGATTCCTTTTCTGGAACACGATGATGCCAACCGAGCATTGATGGGTTCCAACATGCAACGGCAGGCAGTGCCCCTATTACGCCCTGAGCGACCTTTGGTTGGCACTGGTTTGGAAGCTCAAGCTGCCAGGGACTCAGGAATGGTAATTTTATCCCGTGTTGATGGGGAAATAAGCTATGTGGATGCCCAAAATCTTCGGGTAAAAGATGCCCAAGGCAAGGAATATGAACACGAGTTGCAGAAGTATCAGCGTTCTAACCAAGATACCTGCTTGAATCAACGCCCCTTAGTCTATGAAGGAGATGAGGTAAAGGCTGGTCAGGTAATTGCCGATGGTTCAGCAACAGAAGGAGGTGAACTAGCACTAGGACAAAATATTTTGGTTGCCTATATGCCTTGGGAAGGCTATAACTACGAGGATGCCATCCTAATTAGTGAACGGTTGGTGTTTGATGATGTCTACACCAGCATTCACATCGAAAAGTACGAGATTGAGGCAAGGCAAACTAAACTAGGTCCAGAGGAAATTACCCGTGAAATTCCAAATGTCGGTGAAGATGCACTACGGCAATTGGATGAGACAGGAATTATCCGGATTGGAGCCTGGGTTGAGGCTGGTGACATTCTAGTCGGGAAAGTTACTCCCAAAGGTGAGTCCGACCAACCCCCAGAGGAAAAGCTGCTGCGGGCTATCTTTGGTGAAAAGGCCAGGGATGTACGAGACAATTCCTTGCGGGTACCTAACGGGGAAAAAGGTCGCGTCGTAGATGTACGGCTGTTTACCAGGGAACAAGGGGATGAACTACCACCAGGAGCTAACATGGTAGTGAGGGTTTATGTAGCCCAAAAGCGGAAAATCCAAGTGGGAGACAAAATGGCAGGGCGCCATGGCAACAAGGGAATTATTTCCCGGATTTTGCCCATAGAAGATATGCCCTACCTACCGGATGGGACACCCTTGGATATTATTCTCAATCCTCTAGGAGTTCCCAGTCGGATGAATGTGGGACAAGTGTTTGAGTGCCTTTTAGGTTGGGCTGGTCAATGCTTAGATGTACGGTTTAAGCTAACTCCTTTTGATGAAATGTATGGCCAAGAAGCTTCCCGGACAACGGTGCACGGGAAGTTAGACCAGGCAAGACAGACTCAGGGCCTCGAATGGGTGTTTAACCCGGATGAGCCAGGGAAAATTACCGTATTTGACGGTCGCACAGGTGAACCGTTTGATCGACCGGTAACAGTAGGTAAAGCTTACATGTTGAAGCTGGTACATCTGGTGGATGATAAAATTCACGCCCGCTCCACTGGTCCTTATTCTTTGGTAACCCAACAACCTTTGGGCGGGAAGGCTCAACAAGGTGGTCAGCGATTCGGAGAAATGGAGGTTTGGGCTTTGGAGGCTTTTGGTGCAGCTTACACTCTTCAGGAGTTGCTGACAGTTAAGTCTGACGATATGCAGGGGCGGAATGAGGCTCTGAATGCGATCGTTAAGGGCAAGGCGATTCCTCATCCTGGCACCCCAGAATCTTTCAAGGTGTTGATGCGAGAGCTACAGTCTTTAGGTCTAGATATTGCAGTTCACAAAGTGGAAACGGCAGAAGATGGAAGTAGTCGTGATTTAGAAGTGGATTTGATGGCAGATGTTGATCGACGTCGTACACCCAGCCGACCGACCTATGAGTCCTTGAGCCGGGAAGAATATGAAGAAGAAGTTTAGTTAATGGTTGTTTGTTATTAGTTATTAGTCATTAGTCATGGGTACAAACAACAAACAACAAACAACAAACAACAAACAACAAACAACAAACAACAAACAGATGAAACAGCAAGAACAGCGATTTGACTACGTAAAAATTGGCATTGCTTCACCAGAAAGGGTTCGTCAATGGGGGGAAAGAACCTTGCCCAATGGTCAGGTAGTGGGTGAAGTAACTAAACCAGAAACCATCAACTATCGCACCCTAAAACCAGAAATGGATGGACTGTTCTGCGAGCGGATCTTTGGTCCAGCTAAGGATTGGGAATGCCACTGCGGTAAGTACAAGCGAGTACGTCACCGAGGTATTGTCTGCGAACGCTGCGGTGTAGAGGTCACTGAGTCACGAGTGCGACGTCACCGGATGGGTTACATCAAACTCGCTGCTCCTGTGGCTCACGTCTGGTATCTCAAAGGTATTCCTAGCTACATGAGTATCTTACTAGATATGCCATTACGGGATGTAGAGCAAATAGTTTACTTCAACGCCTATGTCGTTCTTAATCCTGGTAATGCCGAGAACCTCAGTTACAAACAACTGCTTACCGAGGATCAGTGGCTGGAAATTGAAGAACAGCTCTACAGTGAAGACACTGAACTAACTGATGTAGAGGTAGGCATTGGAGCAGAAGCATTACAAAGACTACTCCAGGATTTGAATTTAGAAACCGAAGCAGAACGCTTGCGGGATGAAATTGTTAATGCTAAGGGTCAGAAACGGGCGAAACTGATTAAACGTTTACGAGTAATTGATAATTTCATCGGCACTGGCTCTCAAGCTGAATGGATGGTACTAGAGGTAATTCCTGTAATTCCCCCAGATTTGCGCCCAATGGTGCAGCTGGATGGGGGTCGCTTTGCTACTTCTGACCTCAATGACCTCTATCGGCGCGTGATCAACCGTAACAATCGCCTAGCAAGGCTCCAGGAAATCCTGGCTCCTGAAATTATTGTCCGCAACGAGAAGCGGATGCTTCAGGAGGCAGTGGATGCTTTGATTGATAATGGACGGCGGGGACGTACTGTAGTGGGAGCAAATAATCGCCCCCTTAAATCTCTTTCGGACATTATTGAAGGTAAGCAAGGACGCTTCCGGCAAAATTTACTGGGGAAAAGGGTCGATTACTCGGGACGCTCAGTAATTGTCGTTGGTCCTAACCTGAAAATCCACCAATGTGGTTTGCCACGGGAGATGGCAATTGAACTATTCCAACCATTTGTGATTCACCGGCTGATTCGTCAGGGTTTGGTGAACAATATCAAAGCAGCAAAGAAATTGATTCAGCGGGGAGACGTTGGCGTTTGGGATGTGCTAGAGGAGGTGATTGCTGGTCACCCAGTATTACTGAATCGGGCTCCTACCCTGCACCGCCTAGGGATTCAAGCTTTTGAACCAATTTTGGTCGAAGGTCGTGCTATTCAACTCCACCCACTAGTATGTCCTGCTTTTAATGCTGACTTTGATGGTGATCAAATGGCGGTGCATGTCCCTTTGTCCATAGAAGCTCAGGCAGAAGCACGACTGTTAATGCTCGCTTCCCACAATATCCTCTCACCAGCAACAGGACGTCCCATCGTCGCTCCCAGCCAAGATATGGTATTGGGTTGTTACTACTTGACAGCGGAAAACCCAGCAGCTAAGAAAGGAGCAGACAAGTATTTTGCTAATTTAGATGATGCTATCAGAGCCTATGAGCAAAAGCAGGTAGATTTGCACGCCAGAATCTGGGTAAGGTATGAGGGTATAGTGGAAACCAAAGATTCGGATGATACAGTGATCTCTACAGAAAATCTGAGTGATGGCACTGTGACCAAACATTACCGAGAACGGCGAGTAAGAGAAACAGCTAATGGAGAAGTAATTTCTCAATACATCTACACTACTCCTGGTCGGGTTATTTACAACAAAGCGATTCAAGAAGCGCTGACGAATTAGTCGTTTACCATTACTTGCACCTCCAATGACCAAAAACATGATCTTTTACAACCGAATTGTAGATAAAGGTCAGCTCAAAAAGTTGATCTCCTGGTCTTTCACCAAATATGGCAGTGCCCGCAGTGCTCAGATGGCTGACCAGCTAAAGGATTTAGGGTTCCGCTATGCTACTCGTGCTGGTGTTTCCATTAGTGTTAATGATTTGCAAGTGCCTCCGGTGAAACGGAAGATGCTGGATGCCGCCGAAGAACAGATTCGTGCTACTGAAACTCGTTACACTCGGGGGGAAATTACAGAAGTTGAACGGTTTCAAAAGGTAATCGATACCTGGAATAGTACTTCTGAATCCCTCAAGGAAGAAGTAGTACGGAACTTCAGAACAACGGATCCCCTGAATTCCGTATACATGATGGCTTTTTCTGGTGCCAGGGGCAATTTGTCCCAGGTGCGGCAATTGGTGGGTATGCGAGGTCTGATGGCTGATCCCCAAGGGGAAATTATTGATATACCGATTAAGACTAACTTTCGGGAAGGCTTAACGGTAACTGAATACATTATTTCTTCCTATGGTGCCAGGAAAGGTTTGGTGGATACCGCCTTGAGGACGGCTGACTCCGGTTATCTGACTCGCCGCTTGGTAGATGTCTCTCAGGATGTGATTGTGCGGGATGTGGATTGTGGTACTGAGCGAGGGATAGTAGTAAGGTCAATGACCGATGGCGATCGCGTTCTCATTCCTCTACAGGAGCGGCTACTGGGTCGAGTGCTGGGAAAAGAGGTTCTACACCCAAAAACTGGGGAAGTTCTGGCCGAGCGTAATCAGGATATCTCGGATGAATTAGCTAAGCATATTGCCAAAGCTGGTGTAGAATCCGTATTTGTGCGATCGCCTCTGACTTGTGAAGCTCCGAGATCAGTCTGTCAGAAGTGCTATGGTTGGAGCTTAGCTCACGGACATATGGTGGATCTAGGAGAAGCAGTAGGGATTATTGCAGCTCAATCGATTGGGGAACCAGGAACCCAGCTAACGATGCGAACTTTCCATACTGGTGGTGTGTTTACTGGGGAAGTGGCACGGCAGGTAATTGCTCCGATTGGTGGTGTAGTCAACTTTGGTAAAGGCTTGCGCACCAGAACAGTACGTACCCGCCATGGGGAGGAACGGGAGCAGGTGGAAGTAGCTGGTGATTTAATTTTAGAACCGGACGGTAATAAGTCATCCCAGATTTTTCCTCTGACTGCTGGTTCTCTGCTATTGGTAAGGGATGGCCAACGGGTGGAGAAAGAAGAACTTTTGGCAGAGGTGAGTTTGAGTAAGTCTCGCCTCTCTACGGAAAAGGTAACTAAGGACGTAACGACGGACTTGGCTGGTGAAGTACTATTCGCTGATTTGGTACCCGAGGAAAAGACGGATCGACAGGGGAATACTACCCGAATTGCCCAACGGGGGGGTTTGCTTTGGGTGTTGTCAGGAGAAGTCTATAACCTTCCCCCTGGTGCAGAGCCGGTGGTGAAAAATGGAGATACAGTGCAGCCGGATTCTGTCATGGCTGAAACTAAGTTGGTCACTGCGAATGGAGGGGTGGTGCGACAGACTCCCGGAAAGCGAGAGATTGAAATCATCACGGCTTCGGTGCTATTGGATCAGGCAACTGTGCGAATGGAAAGCACAAGTGGTCGGGAACAGTATGTGATTCATACTGCTAGTAATCAACGGTTTTCCCTAAAGGTGGCTCCTGGTACTAAGGTGCTCAACCACCATGTGGTAGCGGAGCTAATTGATGATAAATATCGTACCGATACCGGAGGCATTATTAAATATGCTGGGGTGGAGACGGCTAAGCGCAAGAGTAAGGCCGATAAGGGTTATGAGGTTATTAAAGGAGGGTCTATCCTGTGGATTCCAGAAGAATGCCACGAAGTGAACAAGGATATCTCCCTATTGCTGGTGGAAGATGGTCAATATGTGGAAGGGGGAACTGAGGTTGTCAAGGATATCTTCTGCCAATCTACAGGGATTGTGGAAGTAATCCAGAAAAATGACATTCTGCGAGAGATCGTAGTTAAGCCAGGAGAACTACATCTGCTGGATGAACCTCCGGTCAACATGGCAACAGAAGGTGAACTCATCTATCCTGGTGCGGAAACTGTAGAAGGGCTCGTGGTAGAGGAGCTGCGTTATGGAGAAGTGGTAGAGACCCCAGAAGGTATGGCTTTGCTCCTGAGGCCGGTGGTGGAGTTTACAGTGCCGGATGAGCCGGATGTGCCTTCTCAGGCTTCAATAGCGCAACAACAGCGTGGCAGTAATGGGCCATCGGTTGCTAAATCTCCGATTGCGATTGAATTGCGGGCAATTCAGCGGTTGCCTTATAAAGATGGAGAACGGGTTAAGTCAGTGGAAGGTCTGGAATTGCTCCGCACCCAACTGGTGTTGGAAATGACCCGGAAGTTAGATAATCTTAGCGAGATGGTAAGGAGTTCAGCCGGACGCATGACCGATGAACATGAGGGTACCTCCCAACTCAGTGCGGATATTGAGTTAGTTAACAGTAGTTCCCCTGAGGAAATGCGCTTGCAGTTGGTTATCTTAGAATCTTTAGTGATTCGTCGTGACACGGCAGCAGATCCTTTAGGAGGTAGTACTCAAACCAAGCTGTTGGTGTCGGACGGTGATCAAATAGCACCGGGAGCAGTGGTAGCACGCACAGAAATTCAGTGTAAGGAAGCAGGATTAGTCCGAGGTATACGAGAGGGAACCGAGGCGATTCGCAGGGTGCTGGTGGTCAGGGAAGCAGACCGGATCAAGATTCCGATGGCTGTTCCTCCCCAGGTGAAAGTAGGAGACCTTCTGGTGGCTGGAGCGACCCTGGCAGCTGGTGTCACTGTTTCAGAATCTGGTCAGGTAGTGCAAGTAGATAGTGACTCGGTTACTCTGCGACTAGCTCGTCCTTACCGGGTGTCTACTAATGCAATATTGCAGATCGATAATGGGGATTTGGTACAACGGGGTGACAACCTGGTACTGCTAGTGTTTGAGCGAGCCAAGACTGGGGATATTATCCAAGGTTTGCCGAGAATTGAGGAACTGCTGGAGGCTCGGAAACCCAAGGAAGGTTCAGTTTTGGCGCGGCGTCCCGGAGAAACCCAGGTGGTTTACGAGGAAGACGAGACAGTTGATATCAAAGTGATTGAAGCCGATGGAGTAGTAGCAGATTATCCGATCAGACCCGGACAAAATGCCATAGTTTCTGATAGTCAGCAGGCAGAGGTAGCTCAACCCCTGACTGATGGACAGGCTAATCCCCATGAGATTCTGGAAATTTTCTTCGAGTATTTCAGGGAGGAAAAGGGAGTATACGAAGCAGCGCTGATTGGGCTGCAAAAGGCTCAAGCTTTCCTCGTGAATGAAGTGCAGTCCGTGTACCAGTCTCAAGGAATTGATATTTCTGACAAGCATATCGAGGTAATTGTCCGGCAGATGACCTCAAAAGTCAGGGTAGACGATGGCGGTGATACCACGATGTTGCCAGGAGAGTTGGTGGAGTTACGCCAGATTGAGACGGTAAATCAAGCGATGGCCATCACTGGTGGTGCTCCAGCTCAATACACACCAGTCTTACTAGGGATTACTAAAGCTTCTCTGAATACTGATAGCTTCATCTCCGCTGCCAGTTTCCAGGAAACCACCAGGGTCTTAACAGAAGCTGCGATTGAGGGTAAGTCGGACTGGCTGCGGGGTCTCAAGGAAAACGTGATTATTGGACGTTTGATTCCAGCAGGAACTGGGTACAATGCTTACGAAGACCCTAGCCTCAATAGTTTTGATTATGAGTCAGCTAGTGGTAGTTCTGGGGTTTATGGCTATGGTGATGCACCGAGCAATGATAGCTATGCTTTACGCAGCGTTAGCGAGATGGGGCATAGTCCAGGGGGATTTGAGAGTTTCAATAGTGGCGAGTTAGATGAGGAAGACCCAATGGAAGTAGTTTTGGATGACCGTACTGCTCGTAGTTACAGTTTGGAGGAACCAACCAGTTTTGGTAATGGTGGCAACCGCTCATCATTTTTTGATGATGAAGTCGATTTGCAGGATTTCTAGAGTGGCAGGACTTTAGTTAGCTATCAGCTGTCAGCTTTTTGGCTGATAGCTGATAGCATGGATAGGGTTTGGTTAATAAGTAACAAGTAACAAGTAAAAAGTAAAAAGTAAAAAGTAAAAAGTAACGGAGTTACGCTATACCTTTGGTGGTCGGTTAATTGTTCCGGATATAACAGTTCTACGATGGGAAAATATTCAATATTATAGCCAAAATTGTCACCCCGACTTCCATAGCGCTCAAACCACTCTACCGGAACTATTTCCCTTAGCCATTGCGGCACTGCTATCGCCAAGGGGAAAGCTGAGCGAGCAATGTCTACTGTCTGTCGTGGTATTGGTGTTATTTTCTCGACTCTAAAGCTCATTAGAGCAACTCCTACATCAATAACGGATCTACAATTTTTTCAACAATAACTCATGATCTCAACTACTCGATTTGGCTATTTTCCACATCTGTCCACCATGCATGTAAACAAATATTAAGTTCGCCAGCAGTATCAGAATTGGGGGATTTAGGGGGCATTCAGCAAATAATGGCGATCGCGCAAGTGCTGCCACAGTGCGATTCGTTTCTAGGTCAATAAATAGCCTAGAGCGTCGGTCTAGTAGAAGTGGTTGACAAAGCTACAAAAATGTGTGTGGTGTGAAAATCAGGCTCGAAATCTAGGCAGTATTCTGTTGAGTTATTGTAGGTATTCTGGCTAAAAGATGAAGATTATGGACAACAGCCATACGTCGTAAATCTTTCCAAGTTCTTGCGAATTCCTAGATAACGAGCGCGAGTACCTTGCCATTGGCCGATGTGAGCAAGACTATGTTCAACACTAACTCTCTCTCGTAGTTTGGCTCGACCAGATTGTGAGGTTTGGTATTGCCGTAATTCCTCTAACAGAGATTCATCTGGATGAATAGAAACTGTACGACCTTTGATGCTAGTTGTACATAAGGAACGTTTGGGACATATCTGACATGTTTGGTTCGGTTTCCGAACCACTTTCCCTTCCTCAAAGGGAACGCTAACTCCGTTGGGACAGCTAATTAATTGTTTTTCCCAGTCAAGAACAAACGCTGTTTTGTCAAAACCTTTACCGTTACGAACTCGCCAAGCTTTACAAATAATAGTCAAGTTTTCATCACGTTCTTTGACAAAATGGCTATTGAGATATCCTCGGTCAATATGTAATTCTTGCAATCTTATTTGTTGAGCCTTTAAGTCCTCTGCAATTGCTGGAGTGACGTTGGCTTCGGGAACATTAGCAGGAGTGACTCCGACAGCTCTTACTAAACCGGAGTCTAAATCTTTGAGAATATGACGTTTGTAACCATCAAACCTCTTGCTACTACTTTTACGACCATGACGCATGTGTTCGTCTTCAATGGAGATGCGCCGGTTTTTGGCAACACCTTTACGGAGCTTTGGGTCGCCGTTATCTGTTACCTCCACATCTTGTGCTTCCACGGTTCTAGCTACTCACAGATGTTGGTTGACATCCTTGAGAGTTTGCTCATCCAAGCTCACTTCTTGTTCAACCCACGATTCAACTTGATTGAGAGTGGGGAAAGAGTAATCGGAGGATTCCAGATTTGGGGACGCATTGGCAATCTAAGGATGAATATTACGCCAATAGTGGATGGACTAATGAGCTCTTTTTGTTGGAAGACCCGTGAGCGGATGCCCTAAAGCCTACTCTAACTCAATAGCTTCGCGCTTAGGCATGGTGAAGGCGAGAGGGTATAGCCTTTCTTTGAGGTGGGCAATCACACACTTTGGGATTAGCGATCACTAAGGCATGATTTGCACGCTCATAGTGTATCTAGTAAAGGATACAGCAATTTCTGGAAATTATTTGACCAATGGCTATGTATGCTTAACTTGTTACCCATGGTAAGAACCTGGAAAGATTTACAAAGTATGGCTGTTGTCCATAATCTTCCTCTTTTAACCAGAATGCCCACAACAACTCCACAAAATACCACCTAGATTTCGAGCCTGATTTTCACACCACCCACATTTTCGTGGCTTTGTCAACCACTTCTACTGGACCGACGCTCTAGTGCAGGTATCGTAGGCGAGATCGCAAACAACAAACAACCAACAACAAACAACCAACAACAAACAACCAACAACCAACAACCAACAACAAATACCTTCTTTAGTCGTATCATGAAAGTGGGAACCTAGCACACCAATTTAGGGGATTCACTGTGGACCTACCTTCCTTTCTCTGGCTATGGAGGATAGCGGCTTGGTCAATGGGCTTGTCCCTGTTGGCCTATTTAATTCTGGGCATTACCGGTAGTGTACTGTTTGTTCAGCGCAATTCCGGTCAGCCGCGAGTTAGTTGGTTACAACCTTTGCACCAGATCACTGGCTGGGTCATGGTAAGTTTAGTCTTGCTCCTACTTGTGATCGGTATTGTGGGTACTCTAGGTCATTATGGTAGTTTGGGTCATTCAGGACATTTAGTTGCTGGATTTTCTGCTGTAGCGTTAGTATTGCTTTCAGCAGGCAGTTCCACCCAGATTTCCAAACAATCCTGGGTACGTTCCATTCATATCGGCACAAATATTGCCCTGTTGCTGGGCTTTACCTGGGTTTCTTTCTCTGGTTGGCAAGTTGTGCAAAAATATTTGCCCTGATAAGCTGTGGCTGCATTTAAATGAGGGGTTAGTAACGACTTACCAAACAAAGGAGCATTGGGACTAAATAGTTTAAACGGGTCTGAGCTGAAATTTTCGATAGATTCAACAATATATCATTCATTAACCCAAATTAGGTATGGCACAAAGAAGCTCAACTAGATTAATTCTGGCACTGACACTCATGGCGATTGGAGTTGCCTCTCTTGTCGGAGTCGCATTTGCTTGGCGTTTCCCTTTCCCAGGTAGGAGCCAAACGGCAAGTCAAACCCAAGAAGCATCAGAAACTTCTGAGCCCCAAACAGTAGTTCCCCTGAATAGCCCTGACGTTACTATAGACCCAGAGGGTTCTGCTAACAATCCACCCCCCCCACCTACAACTTCGCCAACAATCGCTCAAGCGGATAATCCGCCTCCTCCACCAAAGGTGGAAAATTCGGAGGAGGTTACTGCAAATCCAG
Source organism: Symploca sp. SIO2E6 (assembly GCA_010672425.1). Classification (GTDB taxonomy): domain Bacteria; phylum Cyanobacteriota; class Cyanobacteriia; order Cyanobacteriales; family Coleofasciculaceae; genus Caldora. The sequence goes on along the minus strand of JAAHGR010000039.1, from coordinate 4,543 downwards.
AGGGTTCAGCGAATCAGAACTCACCAGTGCCAGCGCTATGGTAAAAGTTTGGGGAGATGGGGAGATGGGGAGATGGGGAGCTGGGGAGCTGGGGGAGCTGAGGGAGCTGGAGAAGCTGGGGGAGACAAGGAGGGATTAAATCTAATTCTCAATTCTCAATTCCCAATTCCCAATTCTCAATTCCCAATTCCCAATTCCCAATTCTCAATTCCCAATTCCCAATTCCTAATTCCCAATTCCCCATAAATTTTTGTTGAATGAACGCAGCAAGTGACATTATTATTATCGGTGGTGGCGTGATCGGTTTAGCGATCGCGATCGAGTTAAACTTGCGCGGTGCTAAGATTACGGTTTTAAATCGGGACTGCCAACAGGGTTCTAGCTTAGCAGCAGCAGGAATGTTAGCTCCTCAAGCAGAGGCAATTCCTGTCGGCCCTATGTTGGATTTATGCCTGTGGTCGCGCTCATTATATCCTGAATGGATTCGCCAACTCGAACAATTAACTGGTGTTACTACCGGCTATTGGCCTTGCGGCTTTTTAGCACCTGTATATAACAGTCCACAATTAGGTAATAGCCAAAATGGGCATCCAGAGGTCAGATCTCGGGAAACGGGTGAGCGAAAAAAAGGGTGGGGAAACGATTCAACAGACTTGGGGACGCGGGGACGCGGGGACGCGGAGAATGGAAATCCCACACAAAATTTCGCTCACCCCCGGGAAACTGCAGCTACCCCACTCTGGTTAGACCAGAATGCCATTCAGCTGTATCAACCTGGTTTGGGGACAGATATTGTTGGTGGCTGGTGGTATCCAGAAGAGGCTCAGGTGGATAATCGAGCACTGGCTCAAGCTTTACGGCTTGCTGCTCAGGAATTGGGTATAGATCTCCGAGAAGGAGTAGAGGTTGAGGCAATCGAGCAGCAAAATCGTCTTGTCCGGGGAATCAGAACTTCCGCAGGTGAATTTCAGGCAGAGCATTATGTTTTGGCAACTGGTGCTTGGTCTGGGGAAATATTACCCCTACCAGTACGTCCCCTCAAAGGTCAGATGTTATCTCTGAAAGTTCCCCTAGGCAACCACCAGCCTGGGCTCCAGCGGGTAATCTATGGTCCACAAACTTACTTAGTGCCTCGGCGAAATGGTCATCTCTTAGTCGGTGCTACGAGTGAGGATGTCGGTTGGATACCCCATAATACCCCAGCGGGGATTCACAACCTCTTAGGACGAGCAATGCGTCTGTATCCCCCACTACAGGACTGGCAAATTCAGGAGTGTTGGTGGGGATTTCGACCAACAACACCGGATCAATTACCCATTCTCGGCTCTAGTCCCCTGGAAAATCTTTTCCTAGCCACAGGTCACCACCGCAATGGTATTCTTCTAGCGCCAGTAACTGCCTGGTTACTAGCTGATGTAATTCTACAGCAGAAATTTGACCCCCTACTAACTCATTTTCACTACGACCGTTTTTACCATAGTGGTACGAAGGCAGGAAGCAGGAGGCAGGGGGCAGGAAGCAGGAGGCAGGAGGCAGGAGGCAGAAGGCAGAAAGCAGAAGACAGTCCCGATGAAAAAAATTTCACCACCATGCATGAAAATTCCTTTCTCCGCGTCCCCGCATCCCCGCGTCCCCGCGTCCTTTTTACAGAACCATCTACCACCAATCACCTAACCATTGCTGGTCGCAATTTTACTTCTCGCCTGATGACTGGTACAGGTAAATATCCTAGCCTAGAACTGATGCAGCAAAGTATTGCTGCTAGTGGCAGTAAAATTGTCACAGTGGCTGTGCGTCGGGTGCAAACCAAGGCTCCCGGTCATGAAGGTCTCTCCGAGGCATTGGATTGGACAAAACTGTGGATGTTACCGAATACCGCCGGTTGTAAAACTGCGGAAGAAGCAGTGCGAGTAGCGCGGTTGGGTCGAGAAATGGCAAAATTGTTAGGCCAGGAGGAGAATAATTTTGTCAAGTTAGAAGTGATCCCAGACCCAAAATATTTGCTTCCTGACCCGATTGGCACCTTAGCAGCAGCAGAGCAATTAGTAAAAGAAGGCTTTGCCGTATTACCCTACATCAATACTGACCCCTTATTAGCCAAACGCCTAGAAGAAGCAGGATGTGTCACAGTAATGCCTTTAGGTTCCCCCATTGGTTCAGGACAGGGAATCAAAAATGCAGCCAATATCCAAATCATCATCGAAGAGGCAGGAGTACCAGTGGTAGTGGATGCTGGTATTGGCACTCCCAGTGAAGCAGCTTATGCGATGGAGTTAGGAGCAGATGCTCTACTAATTAATAGTGCGATCGCGTTAGCTAAAGATCCAGTAGCAATGGGTAGAGCCATGGGAATGTCAACAGAAGCCGGACGTTTGGCTTACCTTGCTGGTCGTATGCCAGTAAAAAGCTATGCTAGTGCCAGTTCACCTCTAACGGGTACGATTAATTAACACCTAATTCAAGGTATCTTTGAGAGCTGTACGTGCTGCCAGGTGATTGCGGGTTGAGGTGAGAATTTCCGCTTCCCGTTCTAAACGGCTTGCTGTATCTTGCATCTCTAGGAGAGCCTGTTGTTCTGCGATCACCCCGTCAAGATTACTGGCAACCCAGTAAGATAATTCCAGGGGTAGATCGGGCAGATCTTCCGGTAGCTCAATTTTTTGGTCGGTCAACTTAGCCGAAAGGTGAACAACATCTCGCAGTAGCTGATCTACTAACATAGCCATCGTTCTGAGGTCTTTGTTTGTTGGTTGGTCTTCGATCCATTCTACTAGGCCAACGCGATAGGGTTTTTCCCGAACGTACTCCAATACCCGAAATCTTTGTTGCCCTAGGGTCAAAATCTTCATCCGGTCATCAGGCAGACGCTGAAAGTGGATAATTTCAGCGCAGCAGCCAATAGTGGCGGGTTGACCTTTAACTTGATCCCACATCAATACCCCGAATCGGCGATCACTATCCAAAATCGTATTCATCATCATTCGGTAGCGAAATTCAAAGATATGCAGGGGAAGAGGACGTCCTGGGAATAAAACCACTTCCAGTGGAAATAAAGGGAGTTCTCTTACAGCAATTGAGGAATGGGATGCCATTGTGCCTTGGTAAAAACTGTAACTGCGCTTCTTTACTTACTTTAACGAATTTCTTTTGGAAGAAAGCAGGTTGACCAGAATGGGCTACCCCTAAATCGCTATTTTTTTCTACTTTACGGCGATCGCTGGCTCAGATCAACCCAATACATGGCTTTCTCTGGATGCTTTGTTTAAAAATCCTTAATCGTTGTCGGGGGGCGGAAGTGATTGCGCTCGATTACTCGCCCCGTATGCTGGCTTATGCCTCTGCTCAAATTGAGGAAGCTGGATATAGCAATAGATGGAAAGGTTTTGAGGGAGATTTTGGCGACTGGGCAGATGACAACTTATCATTTCCAGAGGAATTTGATGCTTGTATTTCCTCTTTTGCAATCCATCACCTTACCGACGAGATGAAGCTGAAACTGTTTAAGCGCATTGGGAAAAGTCTCAAACCAGGGGGGGTGTTTTGGAATGCTGACCGGGTTTTACCAGAATCACCAGCCCTCAAGGAGGTTTACCAGGACATACGAGAACATTGGGCGCAAACTCAGGGAACGACCCTTGCCGCAGTTCGCGCCCAATTCGGAACGAGTATCTCTCATGGTTATTCTGGTCCCGATCGCTTGGCGACGCTATACGCCCATTTGCAAATGCTGACAGCTGCTGGATTTACTTCAGTGGCGGTGCCTTGGAAATATTATGGGATGGCAGTATTTGGAGGGACAGCAGAGAAAACTTAAGAAAAAAATCGCTAAATTGTGGTAAGGAGCTATCTATAAACAACCTTATAATGCAAGATTTTTCACAAGACGGAAACTGGTTTTCTCTCGTAGCGGATATCAGAACCTCAAAACAAGGCAAAAGCTGGTTCAGTTCAGTTGCAGATGCCTACAACAGGACTAGACCAAACTATTCTCAAACTATAATCAATCGGGCTGTAGAGTTAGCAAAACTCCCAGAGGATGCAACAATTTTGGAAATAGGATGCGGTCCTGGAAATGCAACTAAGGCTTTTGGGCAATTAGGATTTAAAATAATCTGTCTAGAACCAAGCGAATCAGCTTGTCATACCAAATCCGGTTTACATAGGCTGATTACCCATATCGACCCATTGGTGACAAGTTAAGGCTGTATGGCAGTTGTCAAGGGGCTTTTATAAATTGGGATTTTGGGAAAAAAGACAGTTTATTCGCTAGTCATACTCGCGAATAAACTCCAGACTCCACTCTCCCGGTGCAAGGCACGTCCTAATTGGGAGTCAGTAAATATTGTTTGCGTAATGTTACGTGCGATTGCTTGATTACACCAGCTTGCGCTGATCACTAATCCGACAATGCGATCACTAATCGTGGCCATGCGATCGCTAATCGTGGCCATGCGATCGCTAATCGTGGCCATGCGATCGCTCACTCTCTTCAATACTGTTTTGTGTGAAACTCAGAACACAGACCAAAGAAAGAAGTCCCCGA
>JAAHGR010000389.1 GCA_010672425.1 Symploca sp. SIO2E6 | reverse complement strand
GCGTAGCATCCTCTGGCTTCCCCCTTTCAAAGGGGGACGGGAGGGGGATACAAAGGGGGACGGGAGGGGGATACAAAGGGGGACGGGAGGGGGATTCAAGGGGGATGCGAGGGGGATCAAGACTGTATCGCATAGCAGAGCAAACTGCTGTAGAACCAGACTGGCTGTTAATCTATCAGCAAACCAAAACAGAATTAATCTTAATCAGAACAGGGAGTCATAGCGATCTTTTTAATTAGGCAATTAAATGGTAAGTCGAGTCAAATAAAGTATAAATCAATAAAGTTTATAAACCGATATTAACTAACTCATTTTGTCTTAGTATAGAATAAATACTGAATTTAATCAATAGCTACAAGGTAATCAACGGTTAAATCGTCAAATGCCTCACAGTTCAATAGACCCAAATTATGATGTAGCCACAGACTATCTCCAGCAATCAGATCCTATCTTAGGCCAACTTATCTCTAAAATAGGATTGTACCAACTTAAGTCATCGTCAGAGTCAGATTTAATCAATGCGATCGCTAAAGGTATCATCTCACAACAAATTTCTACAATTGCTGCTGCTACTATCTATCAAAGATTCCTTCAACTTTACCTAAATTATGGCTCAACCGAGGAGAAAGCCAAAGCCATCCTAGCAACATCAGAAGAAAAATTGCGGGAAGTAGGGATTTCACGCCCCAAAATTCGCTATCTTCAAGATTTAGCCCAAAAAAGTCTCTCAGATTTGCCGACTCTTGAGCAATTAGAAGCAAAGGATGATCAAGAAATCATCGAGATAGTAACTCAGGTAAAAGGGGTGGGACCTTGGACTGCTCAAATGCTGCTGATGTTTAACTTGAATCGTCAAGATGTGCTTCCAGTTGATGATTTGGGTGTACGTAAAGCGATTAAACATCTATACAATTTGACTGAACTGCCTACTCGGCTATCAGTGGCAGAATTAGGGAATAAATGGCAACCCTACCGCACTATTGCTTGTTGGTATTTGTGGAAAAGTTTAGAACAAGACCAGGTGTCATTCTGGGATTGAGTCATTAAGCAAGTGTGGCGAGTATGGGGAGCGAATGATATAATGTTACCTTATCCAAAAGTAAGCATTAGGGCGGGTTTTGTCGGAAAGTTATCTTGCATGTTCCCAGATTATCCCTAAACCCGCCCCCACAAAATTGGGTTCATTCTCCACTTATACCAATTCCGAATAAATGCTTGACATTGCCAGTAGGGGCGTATTGCATACGCCCTCGTATTGCATACGCCCTCGTATTGCATACGCCCTCGTATTGCATACGCCCTCGTATTGCATACGCCCTATGCCTCCTGCCTTGCAGCCTTGCAGCCTCCTGCCTCCTGCCTTGCAGCCTCCTTAACGATAAGGCAAAGGCGGTACACAATGTTCCTGCCCCAAAAACAACTTATAAGCAGGATTCTTGCTTTCATCCCAATAGGGATAACCTAGGGTATCGAGAAAAGCCTGCCACTGTTCCATCTCCTGAGGAGGCACTTGTATCCCCACCACAATTCGCCCGTAATCTGCACCATTGTTACGATAGTGGAAGACACTGATATTCCAGTTAGGACTCATGGAAGCGACAAACTTCATTAAAGCACCCGGACGTTCAGGAAATTCAAAGCGATAGAGTAATTCATGACAAGCTAGGAAGGAACGTCCTCCTACCATATGTCGCAAGTGCAATTTTGTCAGTTCGTCATCGGTTAAATCTAGGGTGGGAAAACCAGCAGCTTCAAAGGCTTCCGCTATCTTTACTGCATCAGCACGATTGGCAATTTGCACCCCTACAAAAATATGGGCTTCCTGCTCGTCGGATATGCGATAGTTAAACTCGGTGAGATTGTGTTTACCCAGACATTCACAAAACTTACGCAGACTACCTGCTGCTTCGGGAATCGTCACAGCAAAGATTGCTTCCCGACGTTCCCCTAATTCGGCTCGTTCAGCAACAAAACGGAGGCGATCGAAGTTCATATTAGCACCACAGGCAACCGCAACCAAAGTTTTGCCCTGGATTTGCTCCCTCTCAACATAAGCTTTAGCCCCTGCGATCGCTAATGCTCCTGCTGGTTCTAAAATAGATCGCGTATCCTCAAACACGTCTTTAATTGCCGCACAAGTGGCATCGGTATCCACCCGCATAATTTCATCTACATATTCCTGACATAGATGGAAGGTTTCTTCTCCCACTTCCCGCACTGCCACCCCATCGGCAAATAAACCTACATTTGCTAACCGCACTCGTTTCCCAGCTTTGAGGGATTGATACATAGCATCGGCATCTACAGGTTCAACCCCAATGATCTTGATTTCAGGACGCAACCGTTTCACATAAGCAGCAATCCCAGAGATTAATCCCCCACCACCAATAGCGACAAAAATAGCATGGATCGGTTGCTGGTATTGTCGCAGAATTTCCATACCGATGGTTCCTTGTCCGGCAATTACCTCAGGATCATCAAAGGGGTGAATAAAAGTTAAGCCTTTTTCTGCCTCTAGTTGACGAGCATAGGTATAGGCGTCATCAAAAGTATCCCCATATAATACTACCTCTCCCCCACGGGCTTGAACAGCATCTACTTTCACCTGGGGTGTGGTCACAGGCATCACGATAATTGCCTGAGTTCCCATTTTATAAGCAGCAAGAGCAACTCCTTGAGCATGGTTACCAGCAGAAGCGGCAATAACTCCCTGTGCCAAGATATCCGGCGGCAGTTGTGCCATCTTGTTATAAGCACCCCGCAATTTGAAGGAAAAGACAGATTGCATATCTTCTCGTTTCAGCAGCAGTTGGTTATTCAGGCGTGCCGATAGGTTGGGAGCCGATTCTAGGGGGGATTCTTGAGCAACATCGTAGACACGAGCCGTGAGAATTTGTACTAGGTAGTCACAGAGCATGGGATTGGGAATTGGGAATTGGGAATTGGGAATTGGGAATTAGGAATTGGGAATTGAGAATACAACATCCTTAACCGAGAAGCAACAGGCAAAAGTTCAAGATCCCCGACTTCTTCTACCGGTTTGTCGAATGTTAATCATCGGTTCAATCGAGAAGTCGGGGATCTGAGGGGTGTGGTGAGTATCCTTTGAGTGGGAAAGTAAATTTTTATGATACCGCCGAGAAAACCGCATTCCCTTGTGGGTGGCGCTGTTGACTTCTTATCAAGCCGGAAGAGTAGCACAAATAAACATTCGTAAGTTACTGACAGATAATAGAGAAAAATTCCAAAAATGAGGTAGAGTGATGACTTTGAGAACTGAGCTAAAGGATGAGCTTACCGAAAAGGTGAGGCAAATGATTGGAAAGAAGATACCAGCAGCAGAGATTTTAGATTTTAGATTTTAGATTTTAGATTGAAGAATTAAAACGGTCACAAACCCCTAAGGTTGGTTGAAGTCATCAGGTACAGTAAATTTACCACGTAAACGTCCTGGAAGACGCTTTGAGAGTTGAGATTCTTGATACTGACTCAATAATGCCACTGGTTTTCATCGATTGGCAACGACGATCTTTTCTCCCTGTTGCACTCGGACTAAAATTTGCGAAAGTTGTGTTTTGGCTTGGTCAATATTGATCACTTCCATCTTCTTTCTAGTTAGTTTGATAAACTAGACTAAGTATAAAACATTAATGCGATCGTACTGATAAATGCGATCACACTAGTGGCGTGACACAGCTAAAAATGTAGGTTGGGTCGAGCTTTAGAAAGTGACCCAACACAACCCGCTCCAGCGTTGGGTCTCGTTGCCTCGACCCAACCTACATCTATTCAACTGTACCGTAAACTTGGACAATTTATAAATGTTGCGCTCGCCCAGCGCCGTAGGTTGGGTTGACGAAGGAAACCCAACACAGTCTAGCCACTCGCAGGGAACGTGAAAATTATGAACAAAATGCCTTTTGAACGACCTACAAGTTCTGAAGATGAGCTTTTGCCAGAGAACGACATTGCAAGAGTTTTAGCCCTATTAAATGAGACAACTAGCCAAAATGGGATGCTCCCAGTATATAAGCAATCTGAACTTGATTGTGCATCAGGCGATCGCGAGATAGTATATAGTTTATCTCGAATATTACTGTGGCTATACTGAACTATGAATGTACGAAATTGAATTTACACCTGAAGCTGTTCAAGATTTGCGCTATTTCAGAAAATTTGAGCAAAATATTGTTATCGAGGCAATTCAAACCCGATTGACTCACGAACCAACTGTAGAAACGAAAAACCGTTTCCGACGCTCTCCACCAGACATTGCTGAATGGGAATTGCGTATTGGTATATTTCGGGTGTTCTATAATGTTGACGAATTCGTGCGGATTGTCAACGTTGCAAGAATCGGTGAGAAGCCGAACAATACTGTGTTTTTTCGCGGACAAAAGGGCTAATTGACCATGATTTGGACATATCGCGTGTTTTGTGATAACAAGGGACACTACTCAATTCGCGAGGTTTTTTCCGAGCGAGATGGCCAGTTGATTGCTTATGGTAAATCTCCTGTGGCAGTTTTGGGTAACTCACCTGAAGAATTGAGGCAACTCATTCAATGGTGCAAGGAAGCTTTTGAATTACCGGTTTTATCGCTAGAAGAAGTTGATGCTCAAATTGCAGCATTACCAGCAAGCTCAAAAGCTGAGCATAGCCAAAATGTTTCTTTGCAACAAGTTATGACTGAACTAGATATCCATGCTGACTCTGTTGTTTAGCCTATACAGTTAAAAAACGATTTTGGTCTAACAATGCTAAAGACATTCAAGGCTTGGTTGAAGGGAAGTCGTCTAAAGACGACTGGATAGTGGTTTCAGTCCACTTAAGTGGACTTGAGCTATTAGCCCAGAGTTTAAACTCTGGGTGGGTTTTGGGTCTTGTTGAGAATGGTGCAAGATGTGAGATCTAACCCCTTCTTTGATAACACAATCATCTATTGTAACAACTCTGATAGAAGCACGGTTGGGATTTTGTAGACGAAACTTACTGCGATTATTGCGACTACCAGGATCGGAAATGACAATATTGGTATCATTCTTCACTATTTCACAATCTGGAAATCTTTTCATGGCTCAATGTCGAGGAGTTGATCAAATTGAATTGCCAATTCATTGGAGACTTCATCAATAATATTTGTGTCTATTAATCCTGTCTCAGGATCAAGGATAGATTGGCAGTAACCATCTGACAATGAATATACAGTCATTTCGTTTGGAGCAAGAAACCTCGATTGTGGAACATAGCGAGATATGTTGTTTATTTTTTCAGGTGCATTGATCGCTAAAATCCCGGCTTGCAGAAGATTGTTAAAGGCAGTTAAAATATAAGGACTGTGAGTTGTGAGCAAAAATTGGAGGTTATCTTTTCGAGAGTTATAGACTGTGGAGATGAGTTCAACCATATCTCTTTGTGCTGCTGGAAAAATATGCGCTTCTGGCTCTTCGATATATATTGAGTTACCACCTATTTTCGGTTTCAAAAATGCAATTGTTCCCAGAATGATTGCTAAGGGAAGCGTTTCTTGTTGCCCAGAAGAAGAATTGGCAACGCTAATCTTCCTACTTCCATCCATTACCAGATAGTCTTCTCCATCTTCCTGGACATATTTACCGCAAAGAATCTTTTGGTTTAAAAGGGCTATTTCCTTACTCAACTCTTGATCATTTATACTTTTTCTCAATCTATCTAGCGTAATAGGGTTTTTCATATTTTCATAATAAGTGCCAAATTCAACAAGGAATGGCTCAATGGCATTGTTTTTAGCTAAAAAGGGAAATATGCTGCTTTTGAGGTTGGCGAAGAACGACCTCCCGGCAGGAATATACAATTGTGCAAAAGTTGCAACCTTAGCCAGTTTTTCTGTTAGTCTTTGTAAAAATGAGCGCTCTATCTCATAAAGAAGGTCAAAACGAGACAGGAGGCTACCTTGTATATCTTGTTCAGCAATTTTTTCATTTTGCTGCTGTATAATAGTTCTTAGTTCAAAAAATTCATTTTTGTAGAAATTAGAATATTTCAATCTGACTTCTGCTGAACTTGGCTGAGAGCTAGTATCTCTGGAAACTTCAATAAGTTCTTGAGCAATAGAATATCTAATTTTAAAATTTTTATTGCCCCAAGAAGCCGAGGGAAAGTATGTCTCAAACTTTCTTTTAAAGTCTTGCTCTAGCTCTAGCTCATGCTTGTTTTTTTCTGCTGCATTGATAATTTCGGAGACAAAGCCTCTAAAATAGAAGAGCAATTTAGCTACAACACTTTTTCCACTTGCTTGAGGACCAATCAAGATATTAATTTGTTTAATCTCTATGGTAAGATCTTTAATTACCACAAAATCTTTAATCTCAAGTCTTTCCATGACTAAATCCTGGCTTCTATATGTAGCCTGAGTTGCTCAAGGTTCTACCCATATTAGCATTGGGGCGGGTTTTGTAGGGAGCACTTGCCCTAAACTTTAAAGATGCCGAATACCGCTAATCAAACCGCTACAGACACCAGAGAGAAAATCTAGATCCAGAGTTTCTATCGAGTCAGTTGCCTGATGATAATGAGGATTCCGCATAAATGATGTATCAGTAACCATCATTGCTCGATAGCCTCTGTCCCAAAAAGGAGCATGATCACTTCGTCGTGTGGGAGGGACAATTAGACCTTTTTTTCCTGCTGGTAACCACTCACAGGGTGTTCCTTCTTGACGAATTATACAGCTGAGGCGAATCAAATCAGGAATAGTGGATAAATTACCAACTAAAGCAATAAAATCACCTTGATTGGGGTAGAAATATTCCAACTTAGCTGGGTAGCTTTGGGAATGGGGAGTTGGATCACAGTAACCCAGCATTTCTAAAGAGAGCATCAAACGTAGAGGTTGCCCCTGTTGCTTTAATTGCTCAGCATATTGCTCACTACCCAATAAACCATATTCTTCCATATCAAAGGCAACTAATCGGATTGGATATCTTGGCGGTTGAATTGTAAATGCTTTTGCCAACTCCAACAAAACAGCTACACCAGTTGCATTGTCATCGGCGCCTGGACTTCCCGGCACAGCATCATAGTGAGCACCTATTAAAATTGGGGGAGATGTTCTCTTTCTTTGGTTAGCTATTTTCTGTTGGCTGCTTTCTGTTGGCGGAAGGTTGAGGATTAAATTCTTATGAGTTTTACCCCGCACCTGGAATTCATGGGTTTCTACTGTACCCCACTGTTGGAACTGTTGGCGAATATATTGCTGTACGAAGAAATGTCCAGCTGTGTTGAAATAAGGGTCGCGATCGCGTACTATCTCAGTAAGGTGTTGGTAGAGATGCTCTTTCAATTTTTCCATAATCTGAAAAGGGAGCAGGGAGTTGGGAATTGGGTATTGGGAATTGGGTATTGGGTATTGGGAATTGGGAATTGGGAATTGGGAATTGGGAATTGGGAATTGGGAATTGGGAATTGGGAATTGGGAATTGGGAATTGGGAATTGGGAATTGGGAATTGGGAATTGGGAATTGGGAATTGGGAA
>JAAHGR010000388.1 GCA_010672425.1 Symploca sp. SIO2E6 | reverse complement strand
CACTTGGGTGAGTCCCCGATTAAATAGAGCACTGCCGTGAACTCGTTGGGGTAAGATACTCACTAGACAAGAAACCGGTCGTACTTCATCTAGTTTCCGGCCATCAACCCGGACTCCTTCTTCTATAATCTGGGAGCGCATGAGTTTTTTCGTCAGTTTTTTGAAGACGCTATCAACCACTTGGCTACTTTCTGCCGCTGCGGTGCGGATGGGGTCTTCTTCTGGTAACTCTTCGATCGCTGCGATGACGGAATTGGCTTTAATCTCATCTAAGGCAGCATCCCGACCATTTTTGTCCAAGTCGAATTGGGAGAGGACTTTTTTGATTTGCTCAGTAGTGCGATCGCTGATAAACTCTGCTAGCTGGGAGTTCACCTCTGGTGCTTCTCCCACCACCACTTCTATGCCTAAATCCTTCATCAATTCTTGCTGAGCCTGAATTAAATCTTGCACAGCTTCATAGCCGAAGTCAATCGCTTCGATAATGTCTTGCTCTGGCAATTGATTAGCACCAGCTTCCACCATAATCACGCCCTCTGGAGAACCGGCTATCACCAAATCCAGGTCTCCTGATTCAATTTCCCTGTAGGTTGGGTTAATAATAAAATCATCCCCCACCAAACCTACACGCACTGCTGCCATTGGGCCATAGAAGGGAATTTGGGCTTGCAAGACAGCAATGGAAGCTCCGGTTACCGCCAAAACATCAGGGGGCACTTGTTCATCCATTGACAGAGTAGTTGCTACGATCTGAATATCATCTCGCAGCCAATTGGGAAACAAAGGACGTAGAGGACGGTCAATCAAACGACTGGTAAGGGTCACCTTCTCTGGTGGACGCCCTTCCCGCCGTAGGAATCCACCTGGAATCCGACCTGCTGCGTATAGTCTTTCTTCGTAGTCAACCAATAAAGGTAGAAAATCTATGCCTTCCCTGCCAGCAGCTCTAGTTGCCGTTACCAAAACGGCGGTGTCACCAGACTCAATCAACACAGAGCCACCGGATTGTGGGGCAAATAGACCCACTTTCAATTTAATATCCCTACCATCGAAAGATATCGACTTGTCTAACTCTACCATTAGGTACTTTTTCCTTCTTCATCCTGTTTTTCTCTCTGTGGCAATCGTAGCACTTATGTTCTGTTACTGGTTTGGGGTAAATGTTGGGTATGGTTTATGGTGTGAGGATTGGCGCTCAAAGTGCTGTTGTTTGTCTTTTGTTGTTTGTTGTTTGTCCTTTTAGAGCATGGCAATTTTACATGGCAGCTGGATACCTCACCAACGGGGTGGTCATCTATTTGTTTGGGGAGAAACTTGGCGTACCAGGGAGTCTGTCGAAGCAACGACAGCCGATCGTGGGGCTCTTCATCCCTGGACAATGACTCAGACTCAATTGACGTCATTTTTAGATGCTCAAGGTCTTTCCCCTACCTCACCCCACTCTCCCTACTTTTTAGGGACTCTTAGCAATTCGGGGAAAAAAGCTTCCTCTCGTGCAACTAGTAAGCTTCAGCCACCATGGAAAACTCAAGTCCTGGTTCTACCAACTCAACCTTCATCTAAGAAGGCATCAGCATATCCATTGATGTCAGCCAAAATGCCTTCAGAAAGCGAAAAAGAGCAACCTTTAGAACTGCAACAGTGGATAGTTGAGGGGTTCTGTCTTGAGTCCCAAGCAGCAGTAAAATTCCTGCAATTATTGCCCCTTGGTTCCTTCCAAACCTCAGATGCTTATGTTGGAGGGGATTTGCGTTATTGGAGCCAGGTAACTCGGTGGAGCCTGGATTTGCTAAGTCGGTGTAAGTTTTTAGCAGGAATCTATCGGCAACCTAATGGTGAGGTCTTTGCTAGTTGGCAACCCCTCCTGGATAATTCTCTAGATCAAGAACGTTTGGGGAAATTTTCCCAGCTCATGCCGTTGGCTTGCCGTGCTTATTTGGGAATGGGGAATAGGGAACAGAATTCAATTGGGGGTGCGAAGCGCTTCTTGGGAGATCCTCAGGAATTACTTCTGGGTTTTTTAGGCTCTACCATCGATAGCCAGGTGCGTCATTGGCTGGAAGAAACTTCCTCCCCAGCAGCGACTTCCCCAGTACAGGAGTGGCTAAGAGCACTTTCTACCACTGTTGAGCCTCTTCAGGGAGAACCTACAGAGGTGGCACGTTTAGAAGCCGCATTACAAAGCTGGACCACTCCAGTACAACAGAATTTAGTCACCCCCAACTCCCAAAGTTTGGCACAAAATCTCTTTCGCACCTGCTTGGTACTGCAACCGCCAGGGAAGGAAGAAGCCAACCCAGGGGAAGGGAACTGGCGATTGGTCTATTGTTTGCAAGCAGTTGACCAGCCAGAAATTTTGGTTGATGCTCAGACAATTTGGCAGCAATCGGTTGGGGTATGGGAGTATCAAGGAAGAACGATTGAGCAACCCCAGGAGACCTTACTTAAAGGTTTAGGATTAGCAGTAAGACTTTATCCCCCCATAGAACCCAGCTTGCACCAAAAATGTCCCTCCCATTGTGAGCTCACACCAGTGGATGTCTATGAATTTATCAAGGGTAGTGCTTGGCGTCTGCAAAACAATGGCTTGGGAATTGTTCTCCCTCCAGGATTAGCACCAGGAGTAGGAGCCAAACGCCTAGGTATTAGCATCAGTGCGGAGATACCAAAGTCGAAAAAGCAGGAACGTCTGGGGTTAAATAGTCTGCTGAAGTTCAAGTGGGAACTGGCGATTGGGGAAAAAACCATCTCGAAACAAGAGTTTGACCGTTTGATGGCCCTACAGTCGCCCCTAGTGGAAGTGGATGGGGAGTGGATGGCCCTGAACCTGCCAGATGTGAAAGCTGCTCAAACTATTTTATCCTCACCTCAAGCCCAGATGAATCTTTCTGTGGAAGATGCTCTGCGTCTGAGTACTGGTGACACTACCACTATGGGCAAACTGCCGGTAGTCAACTTTGAGGCATCCGGTGCTCTGCAACAGTTGATTACTAATCTGACAGGCAACAAGTCCATTGAGTTGATTGAGACACCAGCAAGCTTTAGAGGGCAACTACGACCTTACCAATTAAGAGGCGTTAGTTGGCTAGCTTTTCTGAAACGTTGGGGACTGGGTGCTTGTCTAGCAGACGATATGGGATTAGGTAAAACCCCCCAGTTCATTGCCTTGCTGCTACATCTCCAGGAACAGGAACTGTTGGATAAACCAACCCTGGTAGTTTGTCCCACTTCCGTTTTAGGAAATTGGGAACGGGAAGTGAAGAAATTTGCTCCTTCCCTTAAAGTTATAGTTCACCACGGGGATAAACGCTCTAAAGGGAAAGCCTTTGCTAAAGTAGTAAAAGATAAGCATGTAGTAATTACTAGTTATCCTTTAGTCTATCGAGACCTGACAACCCTTCAAGGACTCGACTGGCAAGGTATAGCCCTGGATGAAGCCCAGAACATCAAAAATCCCAGTGCCAAGCAATCCCAAGCCATACGGCAACTCTCAGCAGAGTTTCGGGTGGCTCTAACAGGAACACCAGTAGAAAATCGCTTATCAGAATTGTGGTCAATTTTAGATTTTCTCAACCCAGGATATCTCGGTGAGCGGCAATTTTTCCAGCGCCGCTTTGCTCTACCGATCGAGAAGTTTGGGGATACAGACTCTTTACGAACTTTGCGATCGCTTGTACAACCTTTCATCCTACGCCGCCTCAAAACCGATAAATCTATCATTCAAGATTTACCCGACAAGCAAGAGATGACCGTATTCTGTGGTCTTTCAGCGGAACAGGCAACCCTGTATCAAAAGTTAGTGGATGAATCTCTAGAAGAGATTGAAGATTCCGAAGGTATCCAGCGTCGGGGCAAGGTTTTAACTTTATTAATGCAACTCAAGCAAATCTGCAATCACCCTGCCCATTATTTAAAGCAAAAAAGTTTAGGATTAGCTGGCAGGTCTGGTAAACTCCTGCGTTTACAGGAAATGCTTGAAGAAGTCATTGCCGAAAACGACCATGCCTTAATTTTCACCCAATTTGCCGAATGGGGCAAATTAATCAAACCCTATTTAGAAAAACAATTTGCTGGGGAAGTTTTATTCTTGTACGGAGCAACTCGCAAAAAGCAGCGGGAAGAAATGGTGGACCGTTTCCAGAATGACCCTGAAGGTCCCCGTATCCTCATTCTTTCCCTCAAAGCCGGAGGCACAGGACTCAACCTAACTAGAGCTAATCATGTTTTCCACGTTGATCGTTGGTGGAACCCAGCAGTAGAAAACCAAGCAACTGACCGTGCTTTTCGCATTGGTCAAACCCGCAATGTTCAAGTGCATAAATTTGTTTGTACTGGTACTTTAGAAGAACGCATTAACGACATTATCGAGAGTAAGAAACAGCTGGCCGAGCAAACGGTAGATTCGGGAGAACAATGGCTCACAGAAATAGATACTAATCAGTTGCGATCGCTCCTAGTACTTGACCGTAGTGCAGTAATTGATTGTTAAATTGACTACAACTGGCTGAATTTCCTCTCCAGAAATCCGGTTCCTTTGGCTTGCCCCTTATTAAGGGGGACGGGAGGGGGAGCTTATTAAGGGGGAGGGGGATCAAAGGGGGAGACAAGAGGCAGTTGCACAATTTTTGCAGAAATACTCTCGTCCCAAGCTGCTAAACTAGACTCAATTGGATGTTACCCAGTATAAATGCTTAGAATAAGTAGGTGCTTGACAATAAATCACCGAATCAAAGATAATGGATAATTTTCCTGAACTAATAGCTAGAACCTGAGAATGTCTCCTGTCACTGGGACACTTAAAGAAACTTTTATCGAGGAAAATTGACCTATGTCTATCGAAAAACTGCAACCTGCTGACAAAGGAGCCGTCGGCGTTTATATGCCCTACTACCAGGGAGCCAAGCGCAATCTTTTACCATTGGCAATCAGTCTGTACCAAAAAGGTTCCCTAGAAGGTCAGCGCCGGATTGAAGGGGGTGATGGTATCCCTTTTATTGCCACTTGGTTTGTTTCCAAGCTGCCTGCGGAAATGACTCGTTGCCGATTCCAGTTCGATGGCAACGCGGAACTGAGTTATGAAGTGAGTATGGCTAACTCTGAGTTTATCAATTACTTAATCGAAGTAATCATGAACTTCAGGCGATCGCGGATGACGGATTTTTCCCAAACGTTTTATCGCAGGCTACTGCGTATTGAAGAGTAAACACAATTGAAACTTACAAGGAGTAAAGGAAGGGGTGGCACAAACCAAATATTTGCTAGTCGGATCAACAGAAGCTTACAGTGGTAAATCAGCAACGATCTTGGGAATTGCCCATCAGTTGCAACAACAAAGTCTCGATCTTGCCTACTGTAAACCATTGGGAACCTGTTTGAATGCTAATCAACCAGATGAGCTCAAAGAAGATGTTCAGTTTATGGCTCAAGTGCTTAACTTGTCCCCCAACAAGGTGCTACCCTCCCTACTGTCTCTAGAAGTTGACACGATTCAACAGCGCCTACAGGGAGATAAGTTAACCAATTACCATCATTCCCTAGAACAGCATCTCCAACAATTGAGTGGAGAGCTAATTTTATTGGAAGGACCAGGAACCTTATCTGAAGGTAGCCTCTTCGACTTATCGTTACTCGAAATTGCTCAGATTGCCCAGGCTTCGATCCTACTGGTGGCTCGCTTTCACTCAGTGTTGCTGGTTGATACTCTATTAGCTGCTAAACAACACCTAGGTGATTGTTTGCTAGGGGTCTTGATTAACGATATTCCCCCTGAGCAACTGTCCATGGCTCAAACAACAATGGGTCCTTTTCTAGAACAACAAGGCATTGCAGTTTTGGGCATGTTACCGAGTAATGAGCTATTGCGCAGCGTCAGCGTTCGAGAATTAGTCAATCAGTTGCAAGCAGAAATTCTGTGCTGTCCTGAGCGATTAGACTTGATGGTAGAGAGCTTGACAATTGGAGCAATGAATGTTAACTCTGCCCTAGAGTATTTGCGTAAGGGCATCAATATGGCGGTGGTAACAGGAGGCGATCGCACAGATATTCAAATGGCGGCCTTAGAAACCTCAACTCAATGCTTGATTCTTACAGGTCATTCGCCACCGCAACCTTTTATCCTCAACCGTGCCGAAGAGGTAGAAATCCCGATTCTGTCGGTTGACTTAGATACCCTAACTACGGTGGAGATTATCGACGATACTTTTGGTCAGGTACGTCTCCACGAACCAATTAAAGTACAGTGTATTCAGCAGCTGATGGCCAAGCATTTTGACCTGGAGCGGTTAACAAGTAAGCTGGGTTTGAAAACTGCTGTACCGATTGGTTGAATTAGGTGGTAAGTAGATCGGCAATATTAAAGTTAACTGGTGAAGGTCGTCATTAGTCATTGGTCATTTAAGGGAAGATGGGGAGGACAAGGGAGACAATTCCCAATTCCCAATTCCCAATTCCCAATTCCCAATTCCCAATTCCCAATTCCCAATTCCCAATTCCCAATTCCCAATTCCCAATTTAAAAATTTAACAATTAAAAAATTTAAACAACAAATCCCAACCCCAACAGTAAGCCACTCCAAAAATGCATAGCTACTGCGATAAATTTGCAATTACTCACCTGATCTGGTTGGTCGTGATACTGATGGACATGGCGAAATAGCTTGAGGGCAAGGGGTAAACTGAGGAAGGTTAGTAAAGTCCAGAGAGGAAACATACCTAAGAGGGTAAACAAACCGGTAAGCAGGTAGACACTGCTGCCAAACCAGATTAACAGTTGGGCGCCTCTTTGAGTACCAAGGCGCACAATCGGTGATCGCTTGCCAGCAGCGGCGTCATCTTCAACTTGGTGAAAATGGGAGCAAAACAAAATGACACTAGTAGTAATGCCGATAATCACAGCAGCTGCGAGATTAGTCCATGACCAACTCTGAGTTTGGGAGTAGTAAGCTGCTGAAACTGCCATCGGTCCAAAAGTGACAAAGCAGATAATTTCCCCCAACCCCTGGTAACCAAAGCGAAAGGGTGGCCCCTGGTAGCTGTATCCTAAAGCACAACAGAGCAGGATGATCGCAATTACGGTGAAGTCCTGCTGCCACCAAGCAATCGTGAAGATTCCCAAAATGCCTACCGCTAACAGGAAATTACTCAACCAGAAAATTAGTGGCTTATTCCCAGTTAAGTTCACCACAGAATGAGCTTTATTCTTATCGATACCAGTTTCAGCATCAAAAACATCATTGCTGAGATTGAGCCAAGCAATGATCAAAATCGCTGAGATTAAAAAAGTCGCAAACGTGAGGCTATCAATCCCTCCCTTGGCTACCCAAGCTACAGCAGTTCC
Organism: Symploca sp. SIO2E6; assembly: GCA_010672425.1. Taxonomy (GTDB): domain Bacteria; phylum Cyanobacteriota; class Cyanobacteriia; order Cyanobacteriales; family Coleofasciculaceae; genus Caldora. The sequence continues at coordinate 182 of JAAHGR010000388.1, read as the reverse complement.
TACCCAAATGGGGATAACTGCCACGGTGTACATGGGTGGCTTGATTGCCGCCAGCCACAATTTGGTGTTTGATTGTTTCATCAGTTAGGTGGTAGGTGTTAGGTAGTAGGTGTTAGGTGGTAGGTGTTAGGTGTTAGGTGTTAGGTGTTAGGTGTTAGGTGTTAGGTGTTAGGTGTTAGGTA
>JAAHGR010000387.1 GCA_010672425.1 Symploca sp. SIO2E6 | reverse complement strand
TGGGAATTGGGAATTGGGAATTGGGAATTGGGAATTGGGAATTGGGAATTGGGAATTGGGAATTTAGAATTGGGAATTGGGAATTGGGAATTGGGAATTGGGAATTGGGAATTGGGAATTGGGAATTCCTCCCTTGTCTCCCCATCTCCCCATCTCCCCATCTCCCCCAGGGAAGTCCCTTATCGGCTTACCACCAAGGTATCAGGAGCTAGGAAATGGGCTAAATGATAGGCTCTTTCTTCCGTTTGTAGTAAAATCTGTTCGTACAAGTACCTAGTAGCGCGATCGCTTAAACTTTCTGCTTGAGCAGCTTGGCGACGCAGTAGAGAAATAAGCGCTTGCTCAGCCTGCAAGTCATGTTCTACCATCTGGCGACAAGGATAAGTGCCATCTGATTCAGGAGTAAAGCAGCATAGTTCTGCTAACTTAGAGAAGCTAGCGGCAGGCACACCACCTAGTCCATTCAAGCGCTCAGCAAGGTCATGGACATGGCCTTGAACTGCTGTGTAGCTGTCTTGGAAGAACTGATGCAGGGAATAAAATTCAGCTCCTTCAACTACAAAATGATGCTTCTGATACTGTAGATACAACCCTTGGAAACTGGCTAAAACTAGATTCAATCCCTCACAAATTGGCTCAGTAGTTGAGCGCTCTAGCAATATGGGATTATCAGCAATTTGACCAAATGGCTGTACTAAGGTTTGGGTTCCTGACATGGTGTTTTCCTCGTTTATTCAGACTTGATTGTAGAACGTTAAGTTATGTTAACACACAGAGGCAATAATTTAGTACTGAAAAATTATTTATTTTGAACCTCTTTTTATACGATAACAAAAAATGCAGATTTTACCACCTTATTTTTGGGTTTAACTAACTACTAAGAATATTTATCATCAAAGGTGAAATAGTTGCAATATAATATCAATTGTCTCTATAAAAAAGGCTCTAAGGCAGGAGGCTCCAAGGCAGTCCCCCTGCAAAATTTTTCACCACCATGCGAATTCAACAATTCAACAACCATCATAAGGACGCGAGGCGTTGGAAAAACTCAGTATAGAATTGTTTTTGTTTCCTGATGTTGAGTACATCTGGCATACAAACAATGTCGGCATGATCAGTGCTGTTGAGTATCTGATAGAACCACTGACCTGGTGTAAACTCCTTCTGATTGTTTGTGATTTCTCCACCTACTGGGTGGCTACCGCTTATGCGTGGAAACATTTGACTATAGACAGAAACTATGCCGTCATTAGGCCACCAGTCCGATGAGTTGAAGCCGGGATAGAAGGGTTGCTCAAAAATTTTGGATCCCTGATAATAGGAGGGGGGGATGAAAAATGGGTTCATCAGTGGTTCGGGAATTTGGAATTGTGTCATCAGCGCACGCTGGGTCTGCTCAGTGACACAGGTAAAATAGTAAGTGTTGGGGTGGGTTTGGCAGAATCTGTTCTGATCTAGGGCTGCTTGAATTGTTAGGGAGTAAAGGGCATTATCCTTGCCTCGAAACATGGGGGAATTTACAATACGTTTTAGCAGTGACGGTAGAGTTTCGCCCGGCTGGACAGACAAGTCCCACTGATCGAGGTCATAATCGTAAATGCGGTCGAAGTGATCGCCAACTACATTGAGAATTAATTCAATGGACGCGAATAAAACACCACTGATCGAGTTTGCAGGAACTAAACCTGTTTGTTCGTCGCAGCCAAAAAAGTAGGTAGAAGTCATGCCATTCAGTACGCCTGAGATGCTAGAAATCGATTTCACCCAGTCAGCGTTCGAGCCCCACCGAAAGTAGTCGATGGCTAGGAGTTGTTGTAGCATCCAAATTGTCGGTCCACCCATGCTGTGTCCAACCAGGTGGACCGGATTTTCTTGAGACCATTCTGGGTGGAACGCTGAATAGGTTTTTCCAAAACGCTTGTGTCCCATCTCATTAGCATGGGCTTCACCATAGTCAACGGTGCCCCCTTTAATCTGAAAGGCAAGCTCGCAGGCGCGATCATGGGTGCTACTAATTGGCCCAACAGCTGCTACATATCTTTGTAGAGGGGATGGCACAGTTGGTGCAAAGCCCCAGTAAGGAAACCCACCTAGTTCTTCTGGACCCCATCCAAATAAACCGTGACATAATATTGCAGGATATTGGTTTGCCATGTTTTTTCATTACCTATCGAATTGACACTCCCACACCTGGAAGCGCGTGGGATTTTTGCTTCATCACCTAAAAGGAATAGGTTTTCGGTTCTTCAGGACATATTATGCGAAAATTCTGACGGGGTGATAACTATAGCTACAACTATCAATAATAAAACTCCCGTGGAACAGGCATCTTGCCTGTCCTTATTCTACAGTAGACCATGTTTTGGGCAAAGCGATCGCGCCAATCGGCAAGGTTATCGACAGGGGGGGTTTTGTTCTAAGGTTATTGTGAAATGGCCTCAATTGTCTCATTACCCGCCCCTGAGCAGCAATACTTACATTTTATCCCAAGCAGCAGATTTCTAAGTACAAATATCAATAATAAAACTCCCGTGGAACAGGCATCTTGCCTGTCCTTATTTTACAGTAGACCATGTTTTGGGCAAAGCGATCGCGCCAATCGGCAAGGTTATCGACAGGGGGGGTTTTGTTCTAAGGTTATTGTGAAATGGCCTAAATTGTCTCATTACCCGCCCCTGAGCAGCAATACTTACATTTTATCCCAAGCAGCAGATTTTCAAGTACAAATATCAATAATAAAACTCCCGTGGAACAGGCATCTTGCCTGTCCTTATTCTACAGTAGACCATGTTTTGGGCAAAGCGATCGCGCCAATCGGCAAGGTTATCGACAGGGCGGGTTTTGTTCTAAGGTTATTGTGAAATGGCCTCAATTGTCTCATTACCCGCCCCTGAGCAGCGATACTTACATTTATCCCAAGCAGCAGATTTTCAAGTACAAATATCAATAATAAAACTCCCGTGGAACAGGCATCTTGCCTGTCCTTATTCTACAGTAGACCATGTTTTGGGCAAAGCGATCGCGCCAATCGGCAAGGTTATCGACAGGGCGGGTTTTGTTCTAAGGTTATTGTGAAATGCCCTCAATTGTTCCTAAACCTGCCCCTGAGCAGCAATACTTACATTTATCCCAAGCAGCAGATTTCTAAGTACAAATATCAATAATAAAACTCCCGTGGAACAGGCATCTTGCCTGTCCTTATTCTACAGTAGACCATGTTTTGGGCAAAGCGATCGCGCCAATCGGCAAGGTTATCGACAGGGCGGGTTTTGTTCTAAGGTTATTGTGAAATGCCCTCAATTGTCTCATTACCCGCCCCTGAGCAGCAATACTTACATTTTATCCCAAGCAGCAGATTTCTAAGTACAAATATCAATAATAAAACTCCCGTGGAACAGGCATCTTGCCTGTCCTTATTTTACAGTAGACCATGTTTTGGGCAAAGCGATCGCGCCAATCGGCAGGGTTATCGACAGGGGGGGTTTTGTTCTAAGGTTATTGTGAAATGCCCTCAATTGTCTCATTACCCGCCCCTGAGCAGCAATACTTACATTTTATCCCAAGCAGCAGATTTTCAAGTACAAATATCAATAATAAAACTCCAGTGGAACAGGCATCTTGCCTGTCCTTATTCTACAGTAGACCATGTTTTGGGCAAAGTGATCGCGCCAATCGGCAAGGTTATCGACAGGGCGGGTTTTGTTCTAAGGTTATTGTGAAATGGCCTAAATTGTCTCATTACCCGCCCCTGAGCAGCGATACTTACATTTATCCCAAGCAGCAGATTTTCAAGTACAAATATTAATAATAAAACTCCCGTGGAACAGGCATCTTGCCTGTCCTTATTCTACAGTAGACCATGTTTTGGGCAAAGCGATCGCGCCAATCGCCAGGGTTATCGACAGGGCGGGTTTTGTTCTAAGGTTATTGTGAAATGCCCTCAATTGTCTCATTACCCGCCCCTGAGCAGCAATACTTACATTTTATCCCAAGCAGCAGATTTCTAAGTACAAATATCAATAATAAAACTCCCGTGGAAGTCCAAGCGAAGCATCGTCCGGCTTCCCCCTTTCAAAGGGGACGGGAGGGGGATTTCAAAGAGGGACGGGAGGGGGATCAATAATGTACCGCTTGCGCAGAGCAAACCGCTGTAACACCTACTACCTAAGACATCTTGGATAAACGGGTTTGCTCTAACTCTTTAATCCGCTTGTTTATTGCATAAAATTCCTGCAAGTAGTACTGTCTGCGTTGGTGATCTGTTGCAGGGTCAAGTTTTTGCCACTGTTGTAGACAATAACGCTTATGCTTTTCACAGACTACTTTCTCTAAACAGGCAGCTGCTGCTGGTATCAACACCGAAGCGCGGGTCAGATCTTTGGAGAGTTTCTCATTTGGATGAAATAGATGAGCTACCTGAGCCATTTCTTGGGAAAATTGGAGGCTGCACTCTTGCAGTAGCGAAATTAAGGAATTAGAGGTATTGGTACGAGATGTTGCCGCTACTTCTTGCAGTTTGAGGATTTGTTGCCACAGAAACCGATGATGGGATAGGGTAAAGAGTAAATCTTCTGTTTCTAGGGTATCAATGATTGTTTGTCGGTATTCGGAACAGTGGAGATAGATAGCTAAGAGTAAAGCTTCCGCTTTTTCTAAAAGACTGTTTTCGGAATCAATGGGTGAGCTAAAATGAGGGTCGGTGGATTTCTGTTTGCTGAATTTATTGGGCTGGGATGAAGACTCCAAGCGCAATACAGGTGATTTTTTGTTGGTAGCAACCAGAGGCTTGTTAAGTTGAGCCTGTAAATTTTTGAGATATAAAGGTACTAATCGATCTTGCCCTTGACTGAGGAGCTGGGCACAATGGTTGAGATAATAAGTTAGCTGGTTAACGTTGTCGATTTGATTGAGCAACTTGACCATTTCTTGGGCAACTTGCTGAAACTGGTCTGCCTGTTGGAGATTTTTATCCTTCAGAAGTTGGCTGATTTGCCAATCTAGCCACAGGGGGGCAGTTTGCAGTAGTTGTTGGTATTTTGCCTGAGCCTCAGGATGTCCTTGAAGAAATTCATCGGCATCCTTACCATCCGGCAGATTGAGCACCCGCAGCTGAACTTGTCCTTGGTATGCCAGGTGAGCAATTTCACTGATCGCTCTGGCGGTAGCCTTAGTACCAGCAACATCGGCATCGAAGTTGAGAATTACTTGCTTAGATTCAGTATAGCGCAGGAGTTGCCGCACTTGCTCTTGACTCAGGGCAGTACCCAGGGAGGCTACCACATTAGTAATCCCGGCAGCATGAAGAGCGATCGCATCGAAATATCCTTCTACTACTACCGCCTGGTCTTGCTTTCTAATCGCATCACGAGCTCGGTCCAGGGCAAATAGGGTTTTACCTTTATTAAACAGGGGAGTTTCTGGGGAGTTGAGATATTTTGGTTGTTCATTCCCCAAACTTCTACCACCCAAACCAATTACCCGTCCCTGAGAATCACGGATGGGGATGATTAAGCGATCGCGAAATCCATCATAATAGCCATTGCCCTTATTCTTCGGTTTAATCAACCCTGCTTCCGCTACCAACTGGACTGGCTTACCTTTTTGTTCTACCAGATATCGGTAAAGGGTATCCCACCCCGCTGGTGCATATCCCAACTGGAACTGCTGAATAGTTTCTTCCTGCAAACCCCGTTTGTCATGCAAATATTCCAGAGCCTGCTGTCCTTGACTATGCCGCAGAGCATGTTGATAAAACTGGGCTGTCAGGGCCATAATCTCATACAGTTGCTCTCGTAGGGACAACTGACGTTGTAATTCTTGCCTTTGGGCAGGTTCGAGGGTTTGCACCGGCACCTGATAGTTCCGTGCCAACTCCAACACCACGTCACTAAAAGAACGCTTGCCCACCTCCATCAGGAACTTAATCGCATTGCCCCCAGCTTGACAACCAAAGCAGTAGTACACTTGTTTGCTGGGACTAACGCTGAAACTAGGAGTTTTCTCCTCATGGAAAGGACACAACCCCAGATAGTCTTTACCCCGCTTGCGCAAGACAACATGTTCTGAGATCACATCAACAATCTCAGCTCGTTGTTTCACTTCCTCAATGGTGTCTGGGTGCAGGCGGGGGATATCCACTTGCCAATTTAGGGAGGTTGGTTAATTATATTGTAGTACCTTAGAACAAATGTCACAAAAGCAAGTAAATGTGTAGGGGCGGGTTCGCTCAAAACGCAGGCTATTCAACGATAATTTAACTTGCGCCCGCCCCGGCGGGATGATAGGTGTATCATCAGCCGGGGCGGGTTTACGTAATTGGCTTGGTCTAACCGAAAGATGGTTGGTGAAGGGAGCCCCTACCGTATGTTATCTTTCAAGAAACACTCGGCTATAAGGGTTATATTGATTGACTTTGAACCAAAAAACTACATTTTATTGTGAATTGGGAACTGTAATGAAAACCTCTATTCTACGTTTACTAGGACTAATTCTAATTTTGAGTCTGGCATGGTTTTGGGTCATGTTAAGTGCTACTCCTGCCAATGCTCAGATGAACACCGTTAACTATACCTATGGTGAACTAAACGATCGCGACTTTTCCCATGCTGATTTAGTGGGAGGCGTTTTCGCCGCAGCTAAAATGCAAGGAACTAACTTTGAGGGATCTGATCTGAGTAACTCTATTTTCACTAAGGCCATGTTGTTGGAAGCAAATTTGTCAGGAGCCAATCTGACTAATAGTTTGTTAGACAGAGTTACTTTGAATAGAGCCAATCTGAGTAATGCCATTTTTACCGAAGCAACTATGACTAGTACTAGCTTCTACGATGCTGAGATCACTGGTGCTGATTTTACCGATGCCATTATTGACTTTTACCAAGTTTCACTGATGTGTAAACGAGCCAGCGGTGTTAATCCTGTAACTGGCATCTCAACTCGGGAGAGTTTAGCTTGTCCACCAAGAGGGTCATAAGGAAATGATGAATGATGAACGATGAATGATGAATAATATCATGTTCGGTTGATAACTTACACTTTGGTGGTAATAAGGCTCCGAGGCAGGAGGCTCCGAGGCAGGAGGGAAGAAAGAAGGTTGCAAGGTATCCGGGAATTATAACTGTTTATCCTTTCCTTGATATAACCCCATATTCGGTTTACTCATTACTCATTACTCTTGAGAAACTATTTTAGATTTTAGATTTTAGATTTTAGATTTATTTAGATTTTGGATTAAAGAATTGAATCAACACAAGCCTAAGGCTCCGAGGCTCCAAGGCTCTAAGGGAAGCTGACTTGTTTCTCTTATTCTTTTTGGGGCGGAAGTCCCTAAAGATGCTCATTACTCTTGAGAAACTATTTTAGATTTTAGATTTTAGATTTTAGATTTATTTAGATTTTGGATTAAAGAATTGAATCAACACAAGCCTAAGGCTCCAAGGCAGAGGGCTCCAAGGCTCCAAGGCTCTAAGGGAAGTTGACTTGTTTCTCGTTTTCTTTTTGGGGCGGAAGTCTCTCTACTGCTCATT
>JAAHGR010000386.1 GCA_010672425.1 Symploca sp. SIO2E6 | reverse complement strand
AAGAATTGAATCAACACAAGCCTAAGGCTCCGAGGCTCCAAGGCTCCAAGGCTCCAAGGCTCTAAGGGAAGCTGACTTGTTTCTCTTATTCTTTTTGGGGCGCAAGTCCCTAAAGATGCTCATTACTCATTACTCATTACTCATTACTCTTGAGAAACTATTTTAGATTTTAGATTTTAGATTTTAGATTTATTTAGATTTTGGATTAAAGAATTGAATCAACACAAGCCTAAGGCTCCAAGGCAGAGGACTCCAAGGCAGAAGGCTCTAAGGGAAGTTGACTTGTTTCTCGTTTTCTTTTTGGGGCGGAAGTCTCTCTACTGCTCATTACTCATTACTTATGCACCAAACCCTAGAAAACCATAGCCATACCATCAGCACGAGGCTCACTGGCAGCGGTCAGTAGTTGATTATCCCGTACAATAATTTGTCCTTTACCAAAAGCAACCTCTGGACCTTCCCATAGATCGTGACCACGTTGTTGTAAGGACTGCCATACCTCAGGGTCTACAGTTGATTCTAAAAGAACTTCAGAACCAGAGAGAAATTGCCACCTGGGAGCATCTAAAGCTGCTTGAGGATTCATGCCATAATCAACTAAATTAACCACTACTTGCAGATGTCCTTGAGGTTGCATTAGTCCCCCCATAACCCCAAAAGGCCCAATGGGTTGATCATCTTTGGTCAAGAAACCAGGAATAATCGTATGTAGGGGACGCTTTCCTGGTGCTAACTGATTGGCATGTCCTGGTTCTAAGGTAAACCCACTGCCTCGATTTTGTAGGGCAATGCCCGTGCCTGGGGGCAGAATGCCACTACCGAAACCCATATAATTGGATTGGATGAAAGATACCATTAACTCACCATCGGCTGCCGCTAGGTAGACAGTACCACCTTTTGGTAGTCCTGGAGTGGCGCTAGCGATCGCTTGTTCTCCAATTAGGGAGCGACGGGAAGCGGCATAATCTAGAGAGAGGAGACTAGTGGCCGGTACTTGCAGAAAACGCTCGTCAGTGATGTACTTGTGTAAATCAGCGCAGGCAAGTTTCATGGCTTCGATCTGCCAATGGTAACTTTGAGCTGATTCCCGCTCTTGTTGAGACAAATCGAAACCGGAGAGGATGTTTAAGGCAATTAAGGTGGCGATGCCTTGAGTATTGGGTGGTAGTTCCCAAACGGTAATGCCTCGGTAGTTGGTTGAGATGGGTGTTACCCAGTCGGCTTGATGGAGAGCCAAGTCGATGGAACTCAAATAGCCGCCGGTATTAGCAGCAAAGTCGGCTAGACGTTGAGCCAATTTGCCTCGATAAAAGCTTTCACCACCAGTAGCGGCAATTTCTCGTAGTGTGGCAGCATGAACTGGGGAACGCCAAATTTCTCCGGCAACTGGTGCTCGATGATCGGGGAAAAACACTTGCTGAAAGGGTTCAAACTCAGGATCTTGCAAGGGAAGGTAAATTTTTTCAGCTTGCTGCCAAGCCAGGGATGTTATGGGAGATACAGGAAAACCTTCCTGAGCATATCGTATCGCTGGTTCAAATAACTGCTCAAAGGGTAGACTTCCCCAACGCTGCCACAAAGCTTGCCATGCGGACACTGCTCCTGGTACGGTGACGGCACGCCAATCGGTGGTTGGTACAGTATCGAGTCCAGTAAATTCATCTAAAGTGAGATGTTGAGGACTTTTACCCGAAGCATTTAAACCATGTAATTGTCCATCCCAGACTAGGGCAAAAGCATCGGAACCAATACCGTTAGCAGTGGGTTCGACTACCGTAAGAGCGATGGCCATTGCCAATGCTGCATCCACTGCATTTCCCCCGGACCATAACATTTCCATTCCCGCCATAGTCGCCAACGGTTGACTGGTTGCTACAGCACCACGAGTTCCCATCATTACTCGTCGGTTACTAGGGTAGGGGTAGTCGGTAAGGTCTCCTAATAGCACGGTTGAAAGGTAGAAAGGAATTATAAGGGAGCAAGATGTTCCCACTACAATTATATGACCAAATGTACTGGCAAGATGCCAGTTCCACAATCGAGTAAATCTCAAATCTCAAATCTCAAATGTACTGGCAAGATGCCAGTTCCACAATCGAGTAAATCTCAAATCTCAAATCTCAAATCTCAAATGTACTGGCAAGATGCCAGTTCCACAATCAAGTAAATCTCAAATCTCAAATCTCAAATCTCAAATCTCAAATCTCAAATCTCAAATCTCAAATGTACTGGCAAGATGCCAGTTCCACAATCAAGTAAATCTAAAATCTAAAATCTCAAATCTCAAATCTAAAATCTCAAATCTCAAATGTACTGGCAAGATGCCAGTTCCACAATCAAGAAAATCTAAAATCTAAAATCTAAAATCTAAAATCTAAAATCTAAAACGGATTGCTTGCCACAAATCTTGGTACTGTTTAACGGTAGACTCGGGTAGGGGGTTGAGAAACTCACTTTTATCCAGGATTGCTCTATTTGGTAGACGTAGGGAATTATCCACCAGAGTTTTTGGCAGTTGACTGGGACTAACAGCTGTGAGGATCGGTGAAGTCGCGTTAGTTAATACAGAAATTGCCTCGGCGGTATCGAACTGCCAGCAAAAATCAATCCATTGTTGTGCGAGAACACTTAAGTTGTCCCTGGTTGCTGGTTTTACCCATAAATCGGCCCAAAGAGCAGTTCCTGAACTCGGTACTACTGCCTTAAGCTGGCGATCACGTTCTAACATTGGTATAACATCATGAGACCAACCGACTGCTAGCCAGATATCTCCTAAGTATAGGGGTTGGAGATAGTGTTCGGAGCTATAGAACTTCACTTGTTGATTGAGTGCTTGTAGTTCTTCTCGCAGATAGGGTACAGCACTCAAATCCGTTGTATTGTAAGATAACCCAAGTTTTTTCAGCGTCAGACCAATTACTTCTCGCGGCTGGTCTAACAAAGAAATGCGATCGCGTAACTCCTCGCGCCACAAATCCTGCCAATCTGTAGGTGTCCAACCCAAGGACTCAAATTGCTCACGACGATAAACCATAACGGTGCTACCCCAACGGTAGGGTGCACCCCAAACTTGTCCTTGGTTATCTAGTTCACCTACTTGATTGCGCCTCACCAATTTTTGCCAGCGTGGAGGTAGTTGTTGCCATTCGGCAAGCTTTTCTACTTCTAAGGGTTGAATCCACTTTTGTTGAATCGCCTCTGCCAACCAGAAATCTCCTAAGGTGATTAAATCAACAAATTCTGACTTTCTACCTCTAGTAATCAAATTGAGAAAATTTCCCAGAAAATCTAAGGGTGATTGCTCTTGGGTAGATGGTTCTTGGGCTTGGTTTTGTTTCTTCCAGGTTTGCAAGTCTTGCAGTATAAATTGTAACTGTTTTTCTGGGACAAAATTGAGACTAGCAGCTTGCTTCAATTGCTGACGAAATCTACCTTTGAGCTGAGCTGGAATTGAGCCTTGTAACAGTTGAAGTTTCAAGGATTCTCGCTGCTGAGAGTTACACCCAACCATCAGCTGACCGAGGGTTAGAGAGCCAGCACCTAAGAGAAATGAGCGTCGCTTGAGCATAGGAACCAGGAATGGGAACTAATGAATAGAAAAAGAGAGATTTTCCTGACAATCAAGCTTTTTTGGCAGAATAGCCTACATTTACCTAAGGTAAAGGATAAATTAGCTTGATGGGGACAAAGGGAAACATTAATCTGTTGTTAAGCTTACATTATTCTTGAACTCCTTATTTCTGGTGATTTTTCTAAATAGTTAAATCATAGTTAAATGAGGAAGAATTTTACACTAAATTTGCATCAAAGCTACTAGCATAAAACATGAGGACAAATTTACCAGCATGTGGGGAATCTTATGGATGCAGTTCAAGAACAAATCATTACTCTTACTCAGAAAGTTGATGTACTCTACCAAATGATCGATCAGCTTAGCCAAAATGTATTAGAATCCTTGTCTGAAATCAGACGAGCGACAGTTGACGAATCCGACCATTCCGATATAGAGCCCGGTTTTAGAGTGGGAGTTCATCGCAATCCTAGCTTGCTGGAGTCTGTGATGGACCATAAGGATGTTCTGAGGGATAGCAATATTCACTCCACGAGTTATCAACAAAATAGCGAGAGTAACCTATCGGCTGAGCTTCAAGTCCAACGCCTAACCGCACAACTAACCGCAGCTTACAATCGCATTGCTGCCTTAGAAGAACAGTTACTATCCCGACGAATCAACTCTTGAGTCTTTTCTAAGAGATTTCTCATCATGAGTTTCTACTTTTTCTGGCTCTCTAGGGAAAGTCCAATCAAATTAAAGAAAGGCGATCGCCCATACCCCAGCAGAAGATTAATCCTTTATGGCAGCATAATCTGATATCTCTTTGTCCTCTTTGAATGGGTTTTAGGACTTCTCCCTAGCTAGGGGTCGGTTTAGCTAAGCTATCGTTGAGTAGTGGCGTGACACGGCTGAAAATGAGTAATGAGTAATGAGTAATGAGTAATGAGTAATGAGTAATGAGTAATGAGTAATGAGCAGTAGTAGGACTTCAGTCCAAAAAGAAGAAGAAAAACAAGTCAGCTTCCCTTAGAGCCTTCTGCCTTGGAGCCCTCTGCCTTGGAGCCTTCTTTCTCAAGAGTAATGAGCGATGAGTCGATATAGATTTTTTTATCTCCCCATCTTCCTTGTCTTCTTTGTCTCCCTTGTCCTCCTTGTCTCTAAACCTCCAAATTAGCTGCGCCATGCCAGTAGCTTGCGTCTTTGGTGAACCAATCCCTACGAATTTCCTTGGAGTATGATAATGAGTAATATAGTATATAACCCAAGTTGCTAGTTATAATCGCTTAATCCTTTTAGATCCCCCTAAATCCCCCTTAATAAGGGGGACTTTAAATCCGATCCCCCCTTAATAAGCTTAAGTTATGTATGATTTAAGGACTTTGAACTGACAACAGATATCTATCCTCGTCTTTTTGCTTAAAAAAACCTCCGTATTCATTTCCGAAGTTCCCAATTCCCAATTCCCAATTCCCAATTCCCCAATTCCCAATTCCCAATTCCCAATTCCCAATTCCCCATCCCCAATTCCCAATTCCCAATTCCCAATTCCCAATTCCCAGTTCCCTTTAAGAATGAAATTAAGGCCAATTTCTCGAAATCTGATAGCAGTATTGATATTAGTTGCAGTGGCGACAAGTGGCGGTTTATACTGGTGGTTCCAAATGCGCTCCCGTTCCGTGGCTGATAACCAGTCTCCAGAAGCAGCCAAAACCTCGGAAGCTTGGCGCAATGTTCGACTGATTCGCACCGTTGCTCAACCAATAAATCCTCGTGAGTGGGTCAGCTTTTTAGAAGTTAGTCGCGATCGCACAAAACTCATCAGTGGCTTAGCAACCGACAATCAAATCAAGGTCTGGGATTTAGCCCAAGGTCAGATTCTACACACCTTTGAGGGTTCTTCTGACTCGATAACTAAAGTTGCTATTGATGCTGAGGGAAAGAAGATTGCTAGTATTACCGATGATCGAGCAGTCCAATTGTGGGATTTAGCAACAGGTCAACAATTACAAAGCTTTACTGATTACTCAGGGGATGTTAAGCTTATCGCCTTTGGCCCTGATGGGCAAACCCTGATTACCCTCACCGAAACCAAGTCAGATCAGAATCAGGAGCAATTCGTTAAGGTTATCGAGGTTCAGCAGCTCAACAATAATGATAACCAACCAGCAAAGCCTCTGAAACTAGGAACAGGAAAGATTGGTGCTCTTGCCTTTAATCCCCAAGAGCAATTACTAGCTGTTAACACATCGGAAACTAACCGAGTGGATTTGTGGCACTTAGGTCAACAGAAGAAGTTGACTCACCTCTTTGTCCAATTTCCAGAAATAAGAGCCATTGCCTTTAGTCAAGAAGGAAAACGCCTTGCGATTAGTGGCGGTGAAGGCATAGTTGAAGTCTGGGATTTGGTAGGTAACCAATCTAAAATCGGACAATCCCCAGGCAAGTGGGAACTAAGACATACCCTGACTGCTAATGGAGGAATTATTAATACTCTGGCCTTTAGTCCCGATGGTAACACCTTGTTTACCGGAGCCAGGGATCGGACGGTTAATATCTGGAATCTCAATAATGGTGATTTAGTTCGCACTCTCACCGGCAATTCCGCTTGGGTGGAAGCTCTCGCGGTGATTCCTGGCAGCCAACCCGAAGAGGCAATGTTAGTTACGGGGACAGCGTTAGGGGAAATTCAACTGTGGCAACCGGACAGTCAAACTCCATCCCTTAGTCAAGAGGTAATAGCCAACATCAGCCAGCTAAGAAAGACTCGCCGCTGTCAGCAATGCAATCTAAGTGGTGCTGATTTAAGGAATTTTGCCCTGAGTGAGGTGGATTTGCAGTGGGCGAATCTCAGCAATGCGAATTTAAGTCAGGTGAATTTGAGTGAGGCGAATCTCCAGAGTGCGATTTTATTTGAGACTAATCTGGAGCAGGCAATTTTACAACAGGTAAACTTAGAAGAGGCCAATCTAGCCAAAGCTAACCTCAAAGGTGCAGATATTACTGATGCTAAGTTAGGAGGTGCTATCTTGACGGGAACCATTATGCCTAATGGCCAGGTTTATGGCAGCAAGCAACAGGTAACAGAAACCACCCCTTCACCGGAGGAACCCACCCCCAACCCCGGATGAGCGAAAAAAAGGGTGGGGAGGGTGGGGAGATGGGGAGATGGGGAGACAAAGGAGAAGTGATGATTTGAGAGGGTACAAAGCTCAATAAATCCCACCCAAAATTTCGCTCACCCCCCAACCCCTCCCAGAAGGAACCCACCCCCAACCCCTCCCAGGAGGGGAGTCAGGAACAGTGAAGAACTGACTTTCATTAGAAAGTTGCCAGTTAGATGCGTACTGGCGTGGCACAGATAAAAAGGTGTAATAGGAAATCGACGGCTTCCTTGTAAATTATGGGTTTGAGCCAAAATCTATTCCCTCATTTAAGGTGTGTCACGCTAGTACTACCGTGACACAGCTAAAATGGTGGAATAGATGTAGGTTGGGTCGAGGCAACGAGACCCAACGCTGGAGCGGGTTGTGTTGGGTCACGAAGCAAGCTCTACCCAACCTACATTTTTAGGTGTGTCGCGCCAGTACAAGCTTAACTTCTCTGCTGCGTAAACAGCCAGGAAACTGCTGATAAATACTATAGATACCGAAAAATTCACTTCCATTCAGCGCATGAGCAGTACTCGTATCAAATATCAATGGATGTTGTGGAATACGCTTCCTCGTTTCCCTTATCAGTGCTTGGCTGTATTAGTGAGTTTTGTGTTTTTTGCGGATGTAGGGGTAGGTATTGTTAGAGCAAGTGAGGCTAATGGTAGTACGGCAGTGCAGATACAGCAGTTTTCGCTGTTATGTGGTACACCTTTATCCCCCCAACCCCCCTTAGAAAGGGGGGCAGTAAAAGTCCCCCGTGGAACCAAAAGCGTAGCATCCTCTGGCTTCCCCCTTTCAAAGGGGGACGGGAGGGGGATTC